>JAITDM010000089.1 GCA_031282535.1 Oscillospiraceae bacterium | reverse complement strand
CGGCCGGTTGCCGTCTCTTGTTGCGAGAAGATTCATATCACCCACACCGGCACATAGCTGTTCTGGTGATCGATGGGATAGACGCTGTCGGTCATGCAGATCACGCCGCCGGCGCCGATCTGTTTGTTCGTCTTTTGCAGGGCCGAAAAATGCCGGATGGATGCCTTCCCGGGTGCGGCGGATTTTTTGATCTCAAAGGGATGGAGCGTGTTGTTCGCCTCCAGAATCAAATCGATTTCCCGCTGGTCGGCATCCCGGTAATAGAAGACCGGCGGCCGCTTTCCGGCGTTGTAGTAACTCTTGATGACTTCGCTGACCGCGTATGTCTCAAAGATCGCGCCGTTCATGGCGGAGACCTCCAACGTCTCGGCGGAGTCCCACCGCGTCAGATAGGCGCAGAGCCCCGTGTCCATGAAGTACAGCTTGGGCGACTTGACCAGCCGCTTGAGCGCGTTGTTGTAATACGGTTCGATCAGCGTGACAATGCCGGAGGTCTGCAAAACGGAGAGCCACTGCTTGGCCGTGGGTACGTCCACGCCGGCGTCCCGGGCCAGCTCCGTGTAGTGCATCTGTCCGGCAGTCCTCGCGGCGCAAGCCGTCATAAAACGAAGGAACGCCGCCTCATCGGCCACCTGTGCCAAATCTCGAATATCCCGCTGCAGGTAGGTGTCCAGATAGGAGCCGTAAAACATCTCCCGGTCAAACGCGCCGGTGTAAGCGCGCGGCATCGAACCGGTGAAAATCCGCCCGAATACCGTCTTCAAATCCTGCGGACCGCGCGTCCGCGCCCGGTTCATCCAGTCCGCCGGGTCTCCTTTGAATTCTCCGCCCGGCTGCCCCTCGATCTCGCTGTTGGAAAGCCCCTGCATCGGGATGACCGCAACCCGGCCCGCAAGGCTTTCGCTGACCTGCTTCATCATTTGAAACATCTGGGAACCGGTCAGCCAAACATCGCCGTTTCGCTTCTGCGTATCGGCGTATATCTTGATAAAGGGCAACAACTCTTTGGCGTACTGGAATTCGTCAATCAGCACCGGCGGGGGAAAGCGCTGGAGAAAAAGCGCCGGGTCCTCCCGCGCCATCTCGCGGTTCAGCGGCGCGTCCAGCGAGACATACGTGCGTTTCGCGTCCGCAAGCGCTTGCAGCATGGTCGTTTTCCCGACCTGCCGCGGCCCCGTCACCATCACCACCGGGAACATCTCACTGGCCCGGAGGATCACGTCCTCCAAATGTCTTCGGATATACACGGCGTCACTCCCGTTCAAAATCACATATTCTTACGCCAGCGTCTCCCTCTCGATATACGCCTTCAGCCGCCACAGCATGTACAGCGGGATCGTGCCCGCCTTTTGCTCCATGGAGGCGACAAAGGACAGGCGCGGCTCATATTTTTTGCAGTATTCGGCGAGGGAATGCGCGTGGGCGGCGCGCTCCGCTTTCACCTCGACGGGGATGATGTCCGCGCCGTTTTGCACGATGAAGTCCACCTCCGCGCGGTTGCCGGACCGCCAGTAAAACGGCGTCTCGCGGTATAGATTCATGAGTTCGCACAGCACATAGTGTTTCGCAAAATCAGCACCAATGATTGCTTTGTTTCTGTCCAGCCCGGCGGATGGGTTCCGTCAACGCCGCTCGGCGGCAAACAGGCCGGCGTCTGGCAAACACGCGGGCGTCACGGTGTGCTCAGTTTCCACGGGATGTCCCCCGCGGCCGGATCGACGGCTTGGATCACATGTTTCTCGACGTCAAAGCGATATTCCCCGGAGCTGTCGCGTACGGTCAGCCACTCGTCGCCCTGCAAAAACTCCAGGGTCACACCAAATTTCCCGTCGAAGGCGGGGACTTCACGCGTAAGCAGCGCCGTATACACGCTGTTTGTCAGGTCAAACCGTCCGATTTCACAGAAGAATTTGCCTGTCCCGCTCTGCGGCCTGACGGGGGAGGCCACGTACAAAAACGTGTCTTTTTGGACCCCGCCGACGTACTGCCCGTCGGACCACCGGATGGCCGACGCCCGCGCGGCGGATTGGAGATACGCGGTCTCAAAGGTCTCCGCCAGTGCCCTGGCGATATCCGCCTCGGTGTACTCCTGCGGCCTGTCGGGCACATATTCGACGGTGGTCACCCTGTTCTCGGCGCGCCAGAATTTGCGGGTCGTGTGGCCGATGAGCTGTTCCGCCCCGAAGGCCTTATATGTGGAGAAGGTAACGTTCCCCTGCGCGTCCACACTGTCTATCGTATGCACCTTGACGCCCGCCATCAACAGTTCCGCCTTTTGCGTCGCCGGGTGATAGATCCAGATCTCGTTTCCCTCGGGAAATACGTCGTCTCTGTCCTGCCACGGACCGGGCGACGCGATAAAATAGTAATCGCCGCCGGCGGCGAGCGCACACTGATCGAGTGTATACATATCCGGGATGGGTCTGAACCAAACTGGCGCTATGCGCGTCCACATCCGGATCTCATCCCGCAGCAACTGCGCCTCCCGCTGTTCCTGGGTTCTGCCAATCAGCACGGTCCGGGTCTCCGCGACATAATCCACCGCCTGTCCCAGATAGTCGGACACCCCCCGGATGGGCACGTACGTCGTCCCCTGGTACAGGATGGGTTCCACCTCCTGTCCGTTGACGTCGCGGAAGATGGCCTTCCCGCCGTCCACCAGGACCGTCAGCCCGCCCATGGTAACCCGAATGTCTTTGCTCTCGCCCGGATCGACGGCCGCACCGGCCGGGATGGCCGCCAGAATCATGGCGGACACCGTGAGAAGGATCGCCGTCGTCAGTTTTTTTCGCATGGTGAGATGCTCCTTTCAAATCCGTGTGTTAGTCTGTCAGTTTCTCAATCATCCCGACGAAGTGCCCGGAGTTGGGCACTTCCGGATAATTGACAAACAAAACGTCCGTCACGCCGTGCGTTTTCGCAAACGCCGGCAGTTTCAGCGGCGGCGTGTCGCCGCCCCGGTTGAAACGGCGGAAATCCACCACGTATATCTCGTCAAAGTGCGACGTGAAGAACGGGATCAGCGCGTTCCCGTAGCTCTCTTTGACGACCAGCAATGTCCGCCCGGTATCGGCCTGCGTGCGTATCCGGATCAGCGGCTGATCCCCGTTTGTAAAGCACATGTATTTGTTGGTCACGTCGTCGGACAGCTGCGTGTTCACGACGGGGATCTGCGCGCCTTCCGTCATCTCGGGCGTGGCAAACACCTCCGCGCTGCACGCCGCCGGCGGCAAAAAGTATTCCACCGTGTCCGGGTTCTTCTGCACGGCGTCCGACTGGGGATATTTGCTCAAGTCGCGGTAGAAGGAGCCCAGGAACCCCTCGTATTGGCCCCTCTCGAAGCGGTCCAGCCCGACGGGCTCCACGCCGAGCGCGGCGCAAAACCCCGTATACGCCCAATACGCGCCCCGCGCCGTCCAGTGGTGGTCGGCGCGAAAGTACAGGTACTCGTCGCGGTGCGCTTCGAGGATGTCATATGTGTACACCGGGACCACCGACGGATCCAGCATGGCGTACAGCTGCCGGATCATGTCCCGCTGGTCGTTCTCCGGCGTCAGGAACGAACGGGGCGCGTAAAACGGGAACGAATTGGGCACCACCATCGAAAACACGCGCGCCTGCGGCATTTGCGACGCGCTTTGGCGCAGCATGTCGGCGTAGCTTTGCAGGCTTTGCGCGTCGGTTGTGAACGAGTGCATGATCCGGTCGCCGATCAGCAAGTACCCGCCCTTCGTCTGGAGGTCCACGGCCGGCTCGGCGCCGGGGTCCGGCGCGGGGGTCGGGGTCGGCGCCGGCGCGGACGGGCCGGCGGTCGAATGCGCCGGCGCCTCGGGTGTCCGGCTCGGCG
>JAITDM010000306.1 GCA_031282535.1 Oscillospiraceae bacterium | reverse complement strand
CCTGTCGCTGAAGGAGAGCGGCATCGAGCGTCCGCGGGACCTGGAGGGCAAGCGGTTCGCGACCTGGGAGACGCCGCTGGTCGACGCGGTGATCCGCCGCATCGTGGAGGCGGACGGCGGGGTTTTTGAAAACGTCAAAATGATCCCGAATCACGCGACCGACGCGTTCTCCGCGCTCCAGACCGACGTGGACTCCATCTGGATCTACTACGCGTGGGACGGCGTCGCGGCGGAGATCAACAACATCGACGCGTCCTTCCTCGACCTGGGGCAGCTCGACCCCACGCTGGACTTCTACACGCCGGTGATCGTGACCAACACGGACTACGCCGCCGCCAACCCGGACGAGGTCAGGGCTTTTCTCCGCGCGGTCAGCCGCGGATATCAGTTTGCGATGGAAAACCCGGACGAGGCCGCCGACATCCTCCTGCGGTACGCGCCGGAGCTCGACGAAGCGCTGGTGCGGGGCAGCCAGGCCTATCTGGCCACGCGTTACCAGGCGGACGCGCCCCGCTGGGGCGAGATCGACCCGGCGCGCTGGGGCGCCTTTTACGCCTGGATGTACGAAAACGGCCTGCTGGAGGAGGACATCCGCGAGCGGGGCTTCACGAACGAGTACCTGCCCGCATGACGCCGCTGTTCGCCTGTGAACACATCACCCGGTGCTACGAGGGCGTCCCGGTGGTGGAGGACATCTCTCTGACGCTGCCGGCGGGCGGCTGCGTGTCGCTGCTGGGCCCTTCGGGCGTCGGCAAGACGACGCTCTTCCACGTGCTGGCCGGGGTGGACGCGCCCGACGCCGGCCGCGTCCTGCTCTCCGGCGTGGAGATCACCGGCGCGGCCGGCCGCGTGAGCTACATGCTGCAAAAGGATCTGCTGCTCGAATACCGCACCGTGCTGGACAACGTGATTCTGCCGCTGGTGATCCGGGGTGAGACCCGGGCGCGGGCCCGGGCGCACGCCGCGTCTTTCTTTGCGCCGTTCGGGCTTCAAGGCTGCGAGCAGAAGTACCCCTACCAGCTCTCCGGCGGCATGCGCCAGCGGGCCGCTTTGCTGCGAACCTGTCTGATGAACAACCCGGTGATTTTGCTGGACGAGCCTTTTTCCGCGCTCGACGCCATCACCCGGCGGCAGCTGCACGCCTGGTACCTGGACATCGCCGACCGGATGCGGCTCTCGACGATCTTCATCACGCACGACGTGGACGAGGCGATCACGCTGTCGGACACGGTATACATCCTGACCGGCAAGCCCGGCCGCATCACCCGCCGGTTCGACATCCCCGTCCCCCGCCCCCGCGACAACGCGTTTCTTCTCTCCCCCGGCTTCGCCCAAATCAAACGCGACATTCTAGAGTCGATCGACGCGGACGCCCCGCCGCCGGGGGACCTTTGACAACTCTGCGCTGCCTCCGGCCGACGTTTTTAGCGGCGCCCATGTCAGGGCGCGGCCGTCACTCTTCCGAGTTCGTCGATCCGGACGCCGGGGGAGAGAGCGGCCAGGGCGCGGCGGCGGGCCTCCCAGGCGGCGGGGTCCGTCACCAGACCGGTCGCCATCGACTGGATCCGGCAGAAAAGCACCTCCGGACGGATGCCGTCCGGGGTGAGCGTCAGCCGGAGCGCCATCGTATCACGCGCCGTGTCGGTAAAAATCAGATTGCCCAGGCTGTAGGCAATCAGCTTGTCCTCATAAAACGCCAGCGGCTGGAGTACGTGCGGGTGGGCGCCGACGACGGCGTCCGCGCCGGCGTCGATGTAGTCGCGCGCCAGCCGGACCTGGTAGGACTCCGGCTGTGTCGCGCGCTCCACGCCCCAGTGGACGTATACGATCACGTAGTCGGCCTGCGGGCGGACCGCGCGTATGGCCTCGCAGAGCGCCGCGGGGTCGTAGGTGGTGAACAGTCCCGGATGTTCGGGGCCGGCCGCCCAGCCGGCCACCGGGACCACGCGCGTGGCCCCCAAAAAGGCCACCGTATACGCGCCCGCCTGCATCAAAACAGGCGCCCCGGCCGCCTCGATGTCGGCGCCCGCCCCCACGTGGGCGATGCCATAGTCGTCCAGGTGCGCGAGCGTATCCAACATGGCGTCCGTGCCGAAATCCAGCGTGTGGTTGTTGGCCAGCGTGACCACGTCGACGCCCATGTAGTCCCGCAGAAACGGCAGCTGCTCCGGGGCGCCGCGGAAGGTGAACTCCTTGTTTGGCATGGCCGCCCCGCGCGTGGAGACGGGCATCTCCAAATTGACGGCCGCGAGGTCCGCCGCGGCGAAGGCGGCGGCCAGCTCCGGCGCCATGACCCACGGGAAGCGGTCGGGCTCCCACAGGCGCTGTTCAATCCCCAGATCGATCAGCACATCCCCGCCCAGGACCAGCGTCGCCTCCTCGGCGGGCGGTGCGGGCGTGTCGCCGGGCGGCGGTGCGGACACGGCGGCGGCGGGAGGCGTGGGCGTCGGGGGCTGCGCCGCCGGCGGCGTCTTCACCACGGCGGCCGGCCGGTCGGCCGCGCGCTCCAGGTCACCGACGCCGACCCATTGCGCGCTGTACCAGACGCAGAGCGCGAACACGACCAGCGCGAAGACCTTTCTCACAAGACCGTTTCCCCGCGGGTACGTTCGACGCCGTTTTGTCGCCTGTCTGCTGTTGGACACCACCCCCTTGTTTCATCGTACGCGATGGGAGGGCCGCCGGGCCGTCCCTTCGCGGCGCTTCCGCGTCTTCATTTTACCACACCCGTCCACGCCCCGCAACCCGCCGCGCGGATCCGCCGGGGCGCTCCAAACGGGCGCCTCTCTTACCGCCGACGGAGGCAGCACCGGGCACGGGGCCGCCGGAGGCGCCGGAGGCGTCGACCGGGGAAAATCCTTTTATCTTTTGCCCCACGTTTGATTGACAGACCCCGACTTCAAGTATACAATATTCATAGATTTGACAAGGCCCACCCGCAAGAGGCGGCGCGGCCCGTCGAGACGATAGAAAAGAGGAAGAAAGAGGAAGGGATTGTCATGAACTTCTGTCCCAATTGCGGCACGAAGATCCCCGAAGGGATCACCTTCTGCCAGACCTGCGGTCTCCCCGTCGCATCCGCGGCGAGCGCGGCGGCGGCCATGCGGGCCTCAATCGGCAGTCCGGATGACATTACCGCCCCGCCCGCACCGGATCCATGGGCCGACGTACCTCCACAGACCGCAGCCGTGCCGGCGGCGCTTGAACCGGCGCCGCCCGCCAACTTCCACTACACGCCGCCGACGGCGGCCAGCGCGGCCGCGGCCGCGTGGCCGTACGAGCCGCCGCCCCTAGAACCGGCGTACGCGCCCGCACCGCCGCCGAACACCGCGGCGCCCGCGTGGCAGGCGCCGACCGGCGAGCCGGCGTACACACCGCCGGACCCTCCCGCACCGCCGTCGAATATCGTGACGGACGCGTGGCCGGCGCCGACCGCCGGACCGGAATACGCGCCGCCATCGGCCGCCAGGCCGGAATACGCGCCGCCTCCCGCCGCGGAGTATGCACCGCCAGCCGCATCGCCGCCGAACACCGCGGCGCCCGCGTGGCAGACGCCGCCGCCACCCGCCACACCGGGATACGCGCCGCCTCCCGCCGCGGAGTATGCGCCGCCTCCTGCACCGCCGCCGAATGCCGCGGCGCCCGCATGGCAGACGCCGCCGGCCGCCGCACCGGGATACGCGCCGCCTCCCGCCGCGGAGTATGCGCCGCCTCCTGCACCGCCGCCGAATACCGCGGCGCCCGCATGGCAGACGCCGCCGGCCGCCACACCGGGATACGCGCCATCACCCGCCGCGGAGTATGCACCGCCAGCCGCACCACCGTCGAATGCCGCGGCGCCCGCGTGGCAGTCGCCGCCGCCAGCCGCCAGGCCGGAATACGCGCCGCCTCCCGCCGCGGAGTATACACCGCCATCCGCACCGCCGCCGGACCAAACGACACCAGCCGGGCGGAAGCCCGTCAAGCCGCCCAAGCCAGCCAAGCCTCCCAAACCAGCCAAATCGCCCAAACCGGCCAAACCAGCCAAACCAGCCAAGTCTCCCAAACCAGCCAAGCCATCCGAACCTCCCAAACCATCCGAACCATCCGAACCTCCCAAATCGCTCAAACCGCTCAAACCGCGGAAAATCTTCCGGCGCCAACAGCCGTATCCAGTCATTCTCAAAAACACCGGACTGATCCTCTCCATCCTCTGCCTCTTATTGTTCGGCATCATATCTCTGCTCTTTTCTGACACCCTCGATCCGTTTATGAATCTTGTCTTTTGGAACAGTGCCAATCCTCTGCGGGGTCTCGTCTCCCCGACCCTGTATAAAGCGGCCAAAAACTTCTCGACCAACGAACACCTGTGGCCTTTTTTCATCGTCTGCCTCG
>JAITDM010000284.1 GCA_031282535.1 Oscillospiraceae bacterium | reverse complement strand
CTTCTCCAGCTGGATTTTCGGCATGCGCAGTCCCTCCGTCCATTGGTATTGTGTTGCACGGGACCTCCGCAAGGGACGCCGCCTTCGGCGTCCCGCATTTTGTGTTGCCCGTGCGGGCTCACGAGGTCAGAAGCTTGTACAGGAGGATGAAACAAACAAACGGCAGCAGGATCAGCGAGGAGACGACCAGCTCCTATACCGAATACGAGGCATTCTGAAACCGGTGATACAAATTTTGGAACAAGGTTTTCATAAGAACCTCCCGAAAAACGCCATCACACACACACATTCTGACACAGATTGACCGCCGTGTCAAGTGGGGCGGGGTTCGGCGAGGGCGATCTGCTTAAAATCGGCGCGGGACGCACAACGGCATACGGCAAGACCGATATCGCCATGAAGTCTGCCGGCAAGAAACGTTCGCGATGACGTTGTTGCGCCGTGCCTGGCAGCAGATTTGCTATTGCCGAGAGCAAAATTTTCTGATATAATATTCTATCACCGGCGGGTGGAGAGACGGGCCGCCGGGTGAAGGACGGGGGTGGCCGTGTGAACAATCGCAAACTGCTGCGGGTCCTGGAGCCGGGGGCGCGGCTGTCCTTCTTGGCCATGGTCGTCTTCGCGGCGGCCTCCGCCTTCGTGAACACCTGGCTGGCCGTCGGAGAGGGCGCCGCCATCGTCCTCCTGTACCTCATCTACCGCCGCTTCCTCGCCGCGCGCCGGCGGGAGATCGTCCGCTACCTGGAGGGGCTGACGCAGGACGTGGGCGCCGCCATGGGCGACTCGCTCGTGAACTTCCCGCTGCCCATGGTCATCCTGAAGCTCGACAACGGCGAGATCCTCTGGTCCAACGAACGCTTCTCCGAGATCACCGGCGAACGCGAACACCTCTTTGAAGTGAGGATCGGCGACGTGGCGCCCGGGTTCCACACGAAATTCCTGCTCGAAGGCAAGCGCGAACACCCGCTGGAGATCACCCTGCGGGGGCGGCAGTACAATGTGTTCGGCAGCGTGGCCAGCGTCGGCGCCGACCCCACCCAGGCGCGGAGCCTGCTCGGCACCCTCTACTGGATCGACGTCACCGAAGCCTCCGCGCTGCGCCGGGAATACGCGCTGTCGCGCCCGGTGACAGCCCTCGTGGTGCTGGACAACTACGAGGAGATCGTGAAAAACCTGAACGACTCGCAGAAGTCGGGGATGCTGGCCGCCATCGACGACCGCGTCGCCGCCTGGGCCGCGCCCGCCGAGGGCGTTTTGCGCAAATTTGACAGAGACCGCTTCCTGTTCCTCTTCGAGGAACGCCACCTGGCCGCCTTCATCGAGGGGAAGTTTTCGCTGCTCGACGCGGCGCGCGCCATCGTGAGCCCGGGCGGCATCCCGGTGACGCTCAGCATCGGCATCGGCAAAGACGGCGCCACGCTCCGGGAGGACTTCGGCTACGCGGCGCTCGCCATCGACATGGCGCTCTCCCGCGGGGGGGACCAGGCCGTCATCAAAAACAGGCTCTCGTTTGAATTCTACGGCGGCCGCTCCAAGGAGTTCGAAAAGCGCACGAAGGTCAAGTCCCGCGTCATGGCCAACACGCTGGCCCGGCTCATCTCCGACTCGTCCAACGTGCTCATCATGGGTCACCAAAACGCGGACATCGACAGCGTGGGCGCGGCCATCGGCGTGGCCGCCGCCGTGCGCAAACGCGGGCGCAAGCCGTACATCGTCATCGACCGGACACACACCGCGGCCGAGCGGCTGCTGCGGAAGATGGAGGACCTGCCGGGCGCCGACGATCTCTTTGTGACCGCGCAGACCGCCATGCTGCTCGCGGGCCGCGACACCCTGCTCATCGTGGTCGACACGAACCGGCCGGAGCTCGTCGAGTCCCCGAACCTCCTTCAGGCGTGCACCCGCATCGCCCTGATCGACCACCACCGCCGCGCGTCGAACTACATAGAGCGCGTGGCGCTGGGGTTCCACGAGCCGTACGCCTCGTCGGCCAGCGAGCTCGTCACGGAGCTGCTCCAGTACATGCTGGACCAGGGCGAACTGCACCGGCTGGAGGCCGTGGCGCTGCTCGCCGGCATCGCGCTCGACACAAAAAATTTCACGATGCACACCGGCGTGCGCACCTTCGAGGCGGCGGCCTTCCTGCGCGGCGCGGGGGCCGACACCGTGGAGATCAAAAAACTCTTCCAGAGCGATCTCGCGGCGGCCATCGCGCGCTACGACGTGGTGCGCAACGCCCGGATGTACAAGGGGCAGGTGGCGCTGGCGGCGGTGGAGGCGCCGGTCGACCGGACGGTGGCGGCCCAGGCCGCCGACGAACTGCTCGGCATCGCCGGGGTGGACGCCTCCATTGTTCTCTTCCCGGAGGGGGAGCAGGTTGTATTGTCGGCCCGGTCGCTGGGGCGGATCAACGTGCAGGTCGTCATGGAGAAGCTCGGCGGCGGCGGCCACCAGACCATCGCCGGCGCCCAGGTACCGGGCCGCTCGATCCAGACCGTCCTGACGCGATTGCTGCACGCGATAGACCAATATTTGGAAGAAAATCCGACAAACGCAGGGATTCATTGATAATGCATAATGCATAATGCATAATTCATAATGGGTGTGAAGAGTTTCTGTCTGCGAATTGCGATCAATTGCGCACACTGGGGGCGCACAGGGGAAGCCATGTGGGGGCAACTTCATCGTGGCGTAAATTATGAATTATGCATTATGAATTATGCATTCGAAAGAGGTGTCCGGGATGAAAGTGATTTTGCAGGAAGATGTGGCCGGGCAGGGGAAGAGAGGAGACCTGGTGGAGGTGTCCGAGGGGTACGCCCGTAACTACCTGCTGCCAAGAAAACTGGCGACAAAGGCGACGCCCGACGCGCTGAACGCATACAAACAGCAGGAGCGGGCGCGCCAGGATGGCGCGGTGCGCGCAAAAGAACGCGCGCAGGATCTGGCGGAGCGGATGAAGGATATGGTGGTGCATGTCCACGCAAAGGCCGGTTCACAGGGCCGCCTGTTCGGCGCGGTGACGGCCGCCCATGTGGCGGACGCGCTGAAAGAACAGTACCGGTTGGAGATTGACAAGCATAAACTGGTCCTGGAAGAGCCGATCAAACACTGCGGCCGCCACGAGATTAAAGTCAAATTGGGCTCCGAGATCTCCGCCCGACTCCAAGTGGAAGTCGGGGAATAAGCGCGCAGTGCTGCGTGAGGGGACTGGAGTGCGACGGGGTCTTGAGAGGTGACGGGGGGAGGGGTGCGCCCGGTGGATGATCTGCTGACGCGGCACCAGCTGCCGTATAGCGTGGAGGCGGAGCAGGCGGTGCTCGGCGCCATGCTCATCGACGCGCGCTGCGTGCCGGACGTCGTCGGACTCCTGCACGCCGAGGACTTCTTCATCCCCCAAAACCGGGATATCTTCGAGACCATCCACTCGATGTTCACGCTGTCGCAGACCATCGACCCGGTCACGGTGCTGGATGGAATGCGCACGCGGGGCCTGTGCGCCGACGAGAACGCGGCGCGCACCTTTTTGATGAGTCTCATGCAGGTGACGCCCACGGCCGCCCACGTGCGGGAGTACGCGGGCATCGTCCGCGACCGGGCGCTGCTGCGGCAGATCGCCGAGGCCGCCGCCGACATCTCCGCGCTGGCCCAGGGGGGGCAGGACGAGGCGGAGACCGTGCTGGACAGCGCGGAACGGCGCGTCTACGACATCCGCCAGGGGCGGGCGGACCAGTCGCTGCACACGGTGTCGGCCGTGCTGCAGGAGGTGTTTGCGCGGCTCGACGAGCTGTCGCGCAACAAGGGCGGGCTGCCGGGGCTGCCCACGGGGCTCGCCGAGGTGGACGACTACATCGGCGGTCTGGGCCGCTCCAACTTGATCCTGATCGCCTCCCGGCCCGGCATGGGCAAGACCAGCATCGCGCTGAACATCGCGCTGAACGCGGTCAAACAGAGCGGCAAGACGATCGTCTTCTTCTCACTCGAGATGTCCCGGGAACAGCTCGTCATGCGCCTGCTTTCGAGCGAGGCGTTCATCGACTCGCGCAAACTCCTGACGGGGGACCTCTCGATGGAGGAGTGGAACCGCCTGATCGACGCCTCCCGCGCGCTGACGCGCCTCGACTTCCGCTTTGACGACAACTCCGCCATCGGGGTGGCCGAGATGAAGGCCAAGTGCCGCCGCCTCGACAACCTGGGGCTCATCGTCATCGACTACCTGCAGCTCATGCAGGGCAGCCGCCACCAGGAGAACCGCGTGCAGGAGGTGGCCGACATCTCCCGCAATCTCAAAATCATGGCCAAGGAGCTGAACGTGCCGGTGCTCTGCCTGTCGCAGCTCTCCCGCGCCGCCGAGACGCGCTCGGAGAAGAACAAGCGTCCCATGCTCTCCGACCTGCGCGAGTCGGGCGCGATCGAACAGGACGCCGACGTCGTCATGTTCCTCTACCGGGACGAATACTACAACGAGGACACGGAGGACCGGAATGTGGCCGAGTGCATCGTGGCGAAGAACCGCCACGGCGCCACGGGCACCGTGCGGCTGCAGTGGCTGCCGCAGTACACGGCCTTCTCGTCCCGGGAGTGGAAGCACGATGGGGCGTGACGCTTGCCCGCGGCTCGTCGTGTCCGCGCGCCGCCTGGCCGCGGACGGGGCGCTGTTTGCGCCGGGTGCGCGCGTGCTCTGCGCGCTTTCCGGCGGCGCCGACTCGGTGGCGCTGCTGTTCTGCCTGTGGGAGAGCCGTCAGGCTTTGGGTCTGGCGCAGGTGGCCGCCGCCCACCTCCACCACGGCCTGCGCGGCGCCGACGCCGACGAGGACGAGGCGTTTGTCCGGTCGCTGTGCGCCGACCACGGCATCCCGCTCACGGTGGGGCGGGCCGCCGTGCGGACCGCCGCGGCCGCGCGCCGGACGGGGATCGAAGAGACCGCCCGGGCGCTGCGGTACGCGTTTTTGGCCCAAACGGCCCGGGCCGGCGGATTTGGATGGATCGCCACCGGGCACACGGCCGGCGACAATGCGGAGACCGTTCTCCTCCACCTCGCCCGCGGCGCCGGCCTCTCCGGCCTGACGGGGATCCCGGCCAAGCGGATGCTGACGGCGGAGGAAGAAAAGTTTGTGTCGTCTGAGAACGACACGGGGCCCCCGGCCAAGCGGATGCCGATGGCAGAAGAAGCGTTTGTGTCGTCTGAGGACGACGCCGGGCCCCCGGCCAACCGGATGCCGACGGCAGAGGAAGCGCCCGTGTCGTCTAAAGACGACACGGGGCGCTCCAACCGGCCGCCGCTGTTTGTGGTGCGGCCGCTGCTCATGGCGACGCGGGCGGAGGTCGAGGCGTTTTTGCGGGCCCGGGCGCTGCCGCACCGGGAGGATCTGTCGAACGAAGACCGCACACTGGCCCGCAACCGCGTGCGGCACGAGGCTGTGCCGGCGCTGCGCGCCGTGAACCCGCGGCTGGAGGAGGCCGTATCGAAGATGACCGCGCTGCTGCGCGCCGACGAGGCGTTTTTGGTGGAGCAGGCGGTCCGCGCGCTCCCGGAGGTCCGGGAGACGCCGGAGGGGCTCTCGGTGGAAGCCGGTGCGCTGTGGGCGCTGCCGCCGGCGCTGCGCACCCGCGCGGTCCGGATCCTCTGGACGCGCGCGCAGGAATGCGATGCGGCGGGGGAACGCCGGGACGCTGAGGGCAGCGTCCCCTACGACGGGGCGCGCGCGCAGGAATGCGATGCGGCGGGGGAACGCCGGGACGCTGTGGGCAGCGTCCCCTACGACGGGGCGCGCACACAGGGATGCGATACGGCGCATTCTCAATTCTCAATTCTCAATTCTCAATTCTCAATTCGCAGCGCAGCTGCGCTACG
>JAITDM010000195.1 GCA_031282535.1 Oscillospiraceae bacterium | reverse complement strand
CGCGGCGTCTGGGGCCAGCGGCGCAGCAGCGCCCAGAGGATGGCGCAGACGGCCGCCACCGTGAGGATCAAAAACAGCCAGCGCATGTTCGTCAGGATCCCGAAGGCCGCGCCCCGGTTTTCGACGTAGATCATGCGCACGACGCCGGGGATCAGCGGCTGTACCGCCTGCCCCGCGAGATGCTGCACCGCCCAGTACTTGACATACCGGTCGAGGCCGACGATGGCGAGCACCGAGAGTCCCTGCCAGAGACCCGTCATCCCGCCACGACCTTGGTGCAGCGCGGACACAGCCCCGGGTGGTCCGCATGGCCGCCGTCCTCGGTGAAGTAGCCCCAGCAGCGCGGACATTTCTCCCCCGGCGCCCGCTCGACGCGGATGGCCCGCGCCCCCTGCGAGACCGACACGGCGGACACGATGCAGACGGCGGGCAGAAGATCCCGCACGCTCTGCCAAAACGCGTACTCCTCCCCCTCCGACGAGAGCAGGACATGGGCCTCCAGCGGTTTCCCGATCAGCTTGTCGGCCCGGGCGCCCTCCAGCGCCAGGTTCACCTCGTCCCGCAGGGCCACAATCCGCTCCCAGCGCGCCGCTTCGGCGTCGTCCATCACGGCAAAGGGCGGCGGCTCCGGCATCGGGTTGCACAGCACGCTGCGCGTGTCCGCCGCCGCGTGGTGCGGCATGACGGCCCAGATCTCCTCGGAGGTGAAGGCCAGCAGCGGCGCCAGCAGGCGCACCAGCGTGTCGAGCAAAATATACATCGTCGACTGCGCGGCGCGGCGCGCGGGCGCGTCCTCGGCGTCGCAGTCCAGCCGGTCCTTGAGGATGTCAAGGTAGAAGCCGGAGAGGTCGTTGACACAGAAGTTGTGCATGGCGTGCAGGATCGGGTGGTACTCGAAGCCGTCGTACGCCTCGCGCACCCGCCGCACGAGGCGCGCCAGCCGGGAGAGGATGAAGCGGTCGAGCGGCGTGAGCGCCTCGATCGGGCACATCATCGCGTCCGGGTCGAAGCCGTGCAGGTTGCCCAGCATGAACCGGGCCGTGTTGCGGATCTTCAGATAGATCTCGGAGAGCTGCCGCAGCAGGGCCTCCGAGATGCGCATGTCGTTGTGGTAGTCCGAGGACGCCGTCCACAGACGCAGCAGGTCCGCGCCGTAGCGACCGACGATGTCGGCCGGCGTCACCGTGTTGCCGAGCGACTTGGACATCTTCCGCCCCTCGCCGTCCACGGTCCAGCCGTGGGTCACCACGGTCCGGTAGGGGGCCTGCCCGCTCGTGGCGACGGCCGTCAGCAGCGACGATTGGAACCAGCCGCGGTATTGGTCCCCGCCCTCCAGGTAGAGGTCGGCGGGCCAGGTGAGCGCGGGGTTTGTCCGCAGCACCGCCGCGTGGCTGGAGCCGGAGTCGAACCAACCGTCCAGCGTGTCGGTCTCTTTGACGAACGCCGTGTGCCCGCAGGCCGCGCAGACCGTCCCGGCAGGCAGAATCTCGGACGCCGGCCGGATGTACCATGCGTTTGAGCCCTCGCGGGCAAAGAGCGCCGCCACGGCGTCGATGCTCTCCGGCGTGATGTGCGGCGCGGCGCAGGCGGCGCAGTAGAAGGCGGGGATGGGCAGCCCCCAGTGGCGCTGGCGGGAGATGCACCAGTCGGCGCGCTCGCGCACCATCGTCTCCATGCGTTCCGCGCCCCAGCCGGGCACCCAGGCGATGTCTTTCACCGTCCGCAGCACATCCGCCTTCATCGCGTCCACGGACGCAAACCACTGCTGCGTCGCCCGGTAGACCACCGGATGCTTGCAGCGCCAGCAGTGCGGATAGGTGTGTGTGAGCGCCGCCACGGCCAGCAGCGCGCCGCTCTTGCGCAGGTCGTCCAGAATGGCGGCGTTTGCCTTTTCGTAATACAGCCCGGCAAAGGGCCCGGCTTCGTCCGTCAGGCATCCGCGCGCGTCCACCGGCACCGGGATCGGCAGGTCGTAGGGCTTGCAGGCAAAGTAGTCCTCCAGGCCGTGGCCCGGGGCGGTGTGGACGCACCCCGTGCCGCTCTCCGCCGTCACATGCTCGCCGAGGATCACGAGGCTCTCCCGGTCCAGGAACGGGTGGCGCGTCGTCACGCGCTCGAGCTGGGCGCCCTTGAAGACGGCCAGCTTCTCGGCGCCGGTCCACCCGGCGACGGCGGCCACGTTTTCAAACAGCGCCTCGGCCACGACAAACCGCTCCCCGCCCACGCGGTAGAGCCCGTAGTCGAAGCGGGGGTGCAGGCTGATCGCCACATTGCCGGGCAGCGTCCATGTCGTGGTCGTCCAGATGACGACGAACACGGGCGACGCGCCGTCCGACGCCCCGAAGAGACCTTTATCGTCCTCGACGCGGAATTTCACGTAGATGGAGTCGCAGGGGTCGTCCTGGTATTCGATCTCGGCCTCGGCCAGCGCCGTCTCGTCGTGCGGACACCAGTAGACGGGTTTCAGCCCCCGGTAGATGTAGCCCTTTTCGTACATCGCCCCGAAGACGCGCGTCTCCACGGCCTCAAAGGCCGGGTCCATCGTCAGATAGGGGTTGTCCCAGTCGCCCAAAATCCCCAGGCGCACGAACTGGTCGCGCTGCCTCTCCACGTATTTCATCGCAAAATCGCGGCATTTGTCCCGAAACGCCGGGACGGAGATGTCCTTCCGGCTGACCCCGCCGCTCTTTAAGATCTGACTCTCGATCGGTAGGCCGTGGTTGTCCCACCCGGGGACATAGTGGGCCTGAAAGCCGGTCATGTTTTTGTAGCGCAGCACAAAATCCTTCAGGATTTTGTTCATGGCGGTGCCGACATGGATGTCGTTGTTGGAAAACGGCGGGCCGTCGTGCAGCACATAGCGCGGACGGCCGTCGTTCTTTTCCATCAGGGTCTCGTACAGACGCTCCGCCTGCCACTTCGCCAGCATGGCCGGCTCCCGCTGCGCCAGGGAGGCCCGCATCGGGAACTCCGTCTTGGGCAGGCGTATCGTATCGTTGTAGTCGCGCGGCATGGACAACTCTCCTCCACAAATTTTACATCACGAACGTTCACGCGTGTCCCCGTGGCCGGCGTACTGCTGGCCGAACTGGTGCTGGATGTTCGGGAACTCAAAGCGCGGACGGGGCACCACCGTGTCCTCCTCCGGGCTCTCCTCCGGCAGCACGGCGCCGGGCGCAAAGAGGATCTCCTGCACCACCGGGTCCGCCCCGTCGGCCGGCGTGCCCGGGCCGAGCGGGGGCGCCGCGGCCTCCGGCTCCGGGGGCGGAGGCGGCGCCACAGGCGGCGGTGCAGGCGGCGGCGCCTCGAAAATCATCGCGGGCACCGCTTGCGCAAGCTCCATCTGTTTCCGGTATATCTCGACCAGCTGGGCGGCGAAACGGACGGTCTGCTCGTGCAGCATGTGGTGCCGCCGCATCTCGTTTTCGTTTTCCCCGCGCAGCCGCTGGGCCAGCGTCTCGGCCTCGTGCCGGGCCTGCCGCAAAATCGCGTCGGCCTGGGCCTGGGCCTCCGCCACCGACTCCTCCGCCATCCGCTGGGCCGAGAGCAGCGTCTTGCGCATGGACTCGTCCACGCTGCGGTACTCCTCGACCGTGTTGACCAGCACCTTGAGCTTGCTCTTCAGCACGGCGTTCTCTTTGTACAGGGCCGTATAGTCCTCCGTGACCTGCTCCAGAAAATCGTCGACCGCCGCCATGTCGTACCCGCCGAACACGGCTTTTTCGAATTTTTTGTCCTGAACCTCCTGCGGTGTCAGCACGCGCGCCGCCCCCTTTCACCATGTTGGGTGTCTGGCGCACACATACCCGCATACGATCCCCGCACTGTGACGGGATGCCGCATGCGGGTGTGTCGCCGCGATCTCTCTCGTGCGCCGGCACTCATTGCGTTTTAGTACCCTGTCGCCGCTTCGCGGCAACAAAAAGCAAGGATTTTGGTTGTGGGTTGCAGGTGCAACCCGCGTTTAGAAATACAACCCGTTGTTTTCTAACTCGTCGATCAGGTCCCCCATGATGTCCACGTTGTACGGCGTGATGATGTACGTGCTGTTCGCCACCCGCTTGATCTTGCCGTCCTGCGCGTAGGCGACGCCGGAGAGAAAGTCCACCAGACGGCGGGCGATCTCTTTGTTGGCCGACTCCAGATTCAGCACCACCGTGCGCTTCTCGCGCAGGTGGTCGGCGATCTCGGGCGCGTTGTCGAAGCGCTCCGGCTTCACGAGCACCACCTGCAGCTGCGTCGTCGTGGGGATGGTGACCACTTTGCTCCGGTGCTCGGACTCGGACGCCGGGGTCGTATGCCCGCTCCTGTTGGGAATGAAGTCGTCAAAGTCCTCTTCTTCCTCCGAATACGGATGCGCCAGGCGCTTGAGTTCATCCAGCAAGCCCATAATTTTCCTCCTCCGTAAGAAAAGATATGATGTGAGCGCCGGGACGCCCCCACGGACTGGGAAGCCCCGCCGAACCCTCAGTACCTTGTTGCCGCGAAGCGGCAACAAGAAACAAGAATTTGGGTCGTGAGTTGCAGGTGCAACCCACGTTAGGTGCGCGGCCCGAACAACGCGGAGCCCACTCTCACCATCGTGGCGCCGGCGCGGACAGCTTCCTCAAAATCGTCGCTCATACCCATAGACAAAATGTCCATACCGATATTATCTATGTTTTTTCTCTTAATGTCAACATATAGTTGTCTCATAACCACAAAATATTGTGTACCCCCTGTCGCCGCGTGCGGCGGCGGGATGCACATGAGGCCCCGGATCTGTATGTGCCGCAAGGAAGACAGGCTCTCGAGGCTTGTCCAAAGCGCTTCCGGCATCCAACCAGATTTTGTCGCCTCTCCCCCGACATTCACCTCCAGCAAAACCGCCTGCCGGCACTCCGCCTTCTCCGCCTGGGCGTCGACGGCCTCCGCCAGCGCGAGGGAGTCCACCGATTGGATCAGCGCCGCGCGCCCGACGAGCTTGGCCACTTTGTTGCGCTGCAAGTGCCCGATGAAATGCAGCGGCGCGCCCGCGTAGGCGCCCTCGGCGTCCTTGGCGAGCAGCTCCTGCACGCGGTTTTCGCCCACGGCGTCCACCCCGGCCGCGATCGCGGCCCGCACGGCCCCGGCGTCCGCCGTCTTCGCGGCGGCCACCAACAGCGCCCCGGGCCGG
>JAITDM010000121.1 GCA_031282535.1 Oscillospiraceae bacterium | reverse complement strand
ACAAGCGCCCCCGCGTCCGGCGAGAAAATCAGCCAGTGAGACGGGTGCGCAATCTTGTCAAACACATCGAGGCTGACGGCAAACGACGCCGCGCCGGCTTCCCGGTCAAATCGGACATGGACGACATGCTCGCCCTGCGTCAAACGGTTCAGCGCGACTGCTTTGACGGTGACCGTCTTGCCGGCCCAATCGATTGTATAATCACTGCCTGCGGCGAGACTCGCCCCGTCGTCAAAGCGGACGGACGCGACGCCCATCGCGCCTTCTGGCGTACCGAAGCCCGGGTCAAAACCGATGACTTGATCTTTCGGGGCGGGGTATTTGAAAAACGTCAGCGCCGTCGTCTGCACGGTCGGCGGCAAGGTCGAAGGCATCGTGATACCCGCGCTCGCGCCGACCACGCCGTTTTCACCTTTGTGCCAGTAATCCTCGGCGATGAACCTGTAGTAATAGGTGGTCCCATGCGTCTTGGGAGACGGGTCAATCAGCCGCGTAACATACCCGGCCTGCTGCGCCGCGCCGCTGAGGTCCACGGCGACTGCGTCCGAAAATGCTTCGTCGGTGGCGCGCTGAAGGATCAGTTTCGACGAATATGTCGTGGGGTTCGGCCACACGACCGTAACAGAGCCGCCGTCCGGCGTGGTGAGGGACGACGGCACCGGCGGCACCGGAACATATCCCTGCGGTGGGATGATGATGAAGGCGTCGGGGCTGCTGGCCGAGCGGCGAAGAATGTTCGCGTCGTTCACAGTCAAGCCCTGCGCGTTGGCGTTCATCGGATACACGATGCCGCCGTTGCCGCCGCCGCGAATGATGACCGTATCGGCCGCGGGTCCGGGAATCGGATAGAATCCGTCGGCGTCGCCGTTTGTGCCCCCTTCGACATACACGGCGCCGTCAAACATTTTGAAGGCCAAGCCGGCATTGTGCCCGTTGGCGGTTTCGGCAGTGATCATGCGGAACATACCGGCGGCGGCCGGTATCGAGCTGGAGTTGTAGTTGGTAAGCGTCCATTGGGCGGCCGGGACGGCCGGGTCGGCCTGCGTCGCGACGACCCCGCCGGGATTTGCGCCATACCCGGCGTTTGTGAGATGCTGTACATACGCCTGGGTTTTCGGAGAGTACAACAGCCAGTGTGTGTTGTTATTTTCTGCGAGCGGCCCGACAGCCGCCTGCAAACCGGAGACGGACAGCGACGGCAACATCCCCAGCACCATGGCAAGGGTGACAAGCAATGACAACGTCCGTTTTTTTGCAGCCATAAACAAAGCACTTCCTTTCTCCTCTCGATGCCAACCATTGGGCATATTATAACATTCGCCATGGGCGGATTCGCCATATTATCTTATAAAATGGTCTGTAATATTATGATTTGTCTGCCCAAAGCCTGAAATCACCAAAAAATTGGGGCGCGGCCAAATTGGCCGCGCCCCGCGCTGTGCGTGCCTGTCAGTGTTCCTCAATCAGGCCGTAACCGCCGTCGTTGCGCCTGTATACCACGGAGAAAACGCCCCCGTTTTCAAAGTTGCGAAACGCAAAGAACTCGTGGTTCAAGAGATTCATCTGGAGGATCGCCTCCTCCGGCGTCATCGGCTTGAGCGCGAATTTCTTCACGCGGATGATGTTGAACTCCTGCTCCTCGTCCACCACCGGGTCGGCCATGGCGGTGGGCACTTCGCGCTCAAACGCGCCCTGGCGCAGCCGCTTTTCAAGCTTCGTCTTGAACTTGTGGATCTGCCGCTCGATGTAGGCCACGGCGCTGTCGATGGACGCGTACATATCGTTCGTGCACTCGGAGGCCCTGTACGCCGTCCCGCTGTGGGAGACGGTGATCTCCACCTGGTGGCGGCCCCGTTCCACGGCGAACACCACGCGCGCCTCGGCATCGTGCTTGAAGTAGCGGTCCAGCTTGGTCAGCTTCTTCTCGGCATACTCACGCAGCGCATCGGACACTTCCACTTTTTTGTCGGTAAATTGTACTTTCAATTCGAACATCTCCTTCCAACCGGGATCTATGATTCAGATGTCGCGGACCCGGAAGATCACCGGCGCCCAGCTCGGTTTCTCCACCCCCAGTATACCACACGCGGCGGGGTTTCGCCACCTTTTTCGTCATTGTGCCCGCCGGCCCAGGAGGAACACGGCCGCGGGGGCGGTCTCCAGCGACAGTAAAGGGCCGCGCCAGACGACAATGTCCGCCTCCAAACCCGGGCGCAGCCGGCCCACACGGCGGTCGAGCCGGGTGATGTCGGCGGCGGCGGCGGTGACGGCGCGCAGCGCTTCCTCCGCCGGCAGCCCCGCCTTGGCCGCGAGACCCGCGCACAGCGGGAGGTACTCCGGGGGCACGACCGGCGCGTCGGTACACAGCGCGGCGGGGACGCCGGCCCGGTACAGCGCGGCTGGCAGCGCAAACGACAGGTTCCTGAGCTCCGGCTTCGAGCGCTCGGTGAGCAGCGGCCCGGCGATAACGGGCACGCGCTCCGCCGCCAGCAGGTCGGCCACCGAGGCCGCGTCCGTGCCGTGGACGACGACGGCGTTCAGCGCAAACTCCCGCGCGATGCGCAGGGCCGTGAAGATGTCGTCGGCGCGGTGGGCGTGGATGTGCGCCGGCATCGCACCCGCGAGCACGGGCAGCAGGCTCTCCCACTTCATATTGTAGTCCGGCGGGTCGCCGCCGTGGCGCGCCGCTCTCTCTTTGCGCGCCCCGTAGGCGCGCGCCTGAAAGAGCGCCTCGCGGATGAGCGCCGCCGTCCCCATGCGCGTGAAGGGGGCGGCCTTCCGGCCGGCGTACACGCGCTTCGGGTTCTCCCCCATCGCAAATTTCATGGCCGCGGGCGCGCGCAGGACCATGTCGTCCACGCGGCGGCCGTCCGTTCTCAGCGCCGCCATCTGCCCGCCCACCGGGTTGGCGCTGCCCGGCCCGGTGACCACGGTGGTGACGCCGGCACGGCGCGCGTCGGCAAAGCAGCGGTCCTGCGGGTTGATGGCGTCGAGCCCCCGCATATGCGGCGTGACGGGGTCGGAGGCTTCGTTTCCATCCTCGCCCATCTCGCCCCCGGCGTCCTCAAAGACGCCGATGTGACAGTGGGCGTCGATGAGGCCGGGCGTCACCGCCGCGCCGGCGGCGTCCACATCGTCCGGCCCCGCCGCGGGGCATGTCTCCGGGGGGCCCACCGAATGGATACGCGCGCCCTCCGTGCGCACCCATCCCCCCGCCAAAACCGCGCCGTCCATCGTATGCAGCTCCGCATTGTAAATCAGCATCTCTCACGCATCCCCATAATTTCCAAATTCTCCCACCACGCAAACACCGCGCCGCCGCGGTGGCGGCCATGGCGCCGTCGGCACAGGCGGTTACGATTTGGTAGACGGGTTTTTGGCGCAGGTCGCCGGCCACAAAGACGCCGGGGATCTGCGTGCGCCCGTCCTCGGGCGCCTCCACCCGCCCCTCCGCGTCCAGCGGCAGCGATCCGCGCAGCAGCGCGGTGTCCGGCACGACACCCACCGCGACAAAGACGGCCGACACCGGCAGCTCCGCCGCCGCCCGCGTCCCCAGATCCCGCACCCGGAGCGCCTGCACGGCCTTGTCCCCCAAAATCTCCTCGGCCACGTGCTCGAGCCGGAGCGTCACATTCGGCAGCCGGCGCAGCACCTCCTCGAGATGCCGGCCGCCGCGGAAGGCGCCGCGCCGGTGCACCAGCGTCACCTGCCGGCAGACGCCGGCCAGATAGGCGGCGTCCTCCAACGCCGTGTCGCCGCCGCCGACCACCGCCACGTCCCGGTCCTTGAAAAAGGCGCCGTCGCAGACCGCGCAGTAAGAGACGCCCCGCCCGGCCAGCCGCTCCTCCCCGGGGATCGCCAGCTTGCGCCGCCGCGTCCCCATCGCGAGGATCAGCGCGCGGGCCGGGAGCTCCGACTCCGTCACCACCGTCAGCGCGCCCGGCTTCAGCCACAGCGCCCGCACCTCCCCCGTCAGCACCTCGGCGCCCAACCCGCGCGCATGGGCCTCCATGCGCCGGGCGAGCTCCGCGCCGTCGATCGTCTCGAAGCCGGGGTAGTTGACAATGTCGGCCGTGGCGGTCATCTGCCCGCCCGCAAAGCCCCGCTCCACCACGGCGACAGACAGGCCGGCACGCGCGGCGTAAATGGCGGCGGTCAGCCCCGCCGGGCCGCCCCCCACAATGATCAGATCTCTCACGCGCCTCTCACCCCTTGTGTCGTCTCGTTCCGCTCCCCCGCGGAAAACGACAAAACTTCTAATTTACAAATTCAGGAAATTGTGATACGCTGTGAATAGCCGGCGCAGGGCGTCCTGTCCGGTGACGTCCGGCCGGCGGTTGCATGGCCGCCTGTCTTTATCCCATAACCCACTTGGCCGCCCTTTCGGGCGGCCGCTTCTTTTCAGCGAGCAACACAGTGAACATGCCGCTTTGGAGATGGTGGGCGTCACAGCACCCGGCGGGCGACTTCGTCGGCCAGCCGCGCCTCGAAGTCGTCCGGCGTCATGGCGCCGAGGTCGCCTTGGCGGCGGTCGCGCACCGACACCTGCCCGGCCTCGACCTCTTTGTCGCCCACGATCAGCATATAGGGCACCTTTTGCACCTGCGCCTCGCGGATCTTAAAGCCGATCTTCTCGTTGCGCTCGTCCAGTTCCGCGCGGTACCCGGCCGCACGGAGCCTGTCGTACAGCCCGCGCGCGTAGTCGTGCTGCCGCTCGGTGATGGGCAGAATGGTCGCCTGCGTCGGCGCGATCCACAGCGGTAACGCCCCCGCGTACTTTTCGATCAGCAGCGCCAGCGTCCGCTCGTAGCAGCCGAGGGAGGTGCGGTGCAGCACGTAGGGGTGCCGCTTCGCGCCGTCCCGGTCGATGTACTCCATGCCGAAACGCTCCGCCAGCTGAAAGTCGATCTGGATCGTGATCAGCGTGTCCTCCTTGCCGTGGACGTTGCGGATCTGGATGTCCAGCTTCGGGCCGTAAAACGCCGCCTCGCCGTCGACCTCCTCGTAGGCGATCTCCATGTGGTTTAAGATGTCGCGCATGCGGTCCTGCACATCGTTCCACTGCTCGGACGAACCGATGTACTTCTCCCGGTTGTTCTCGTCCCACTTGGAGAAGCGGTAGGAGACGTCGTCGTCCAGCCCCACGGCTTTCAGCATGAAGGCGGCGAGGTCGAGACAGTCTTTGAACTCCCCCTCGAGCTGGTCCGGCGTACAGGCGATGTGGCCCTCCGAGATCGTGAACTGCCGCACCCGGATGAGCCCGTGCATCTCGCCGGAGGCCTCGTTGCGAAACAGCGTCGAGGTCTCGTTCAGACGCATCGGCAAATCGCGGTACGAACGCGTGCGGGAGAGATAGACCATGAACTGGAACGGACAGGTCATCGGCCGCAGGGCAAAGACCTCGGCCTCCTCGTCGTCCCCCGGGCCGATGACGAACATGCCGTCCCGGTAGTGGTCCCAGTGGCCGGAGATCTTGTAGAGCTCGCGTTTCGCGAGCAGGGGCGTCTTGGTCAGCAGGTAGCCGCGCCGCTGCTCCTCGTCCTCGACAAAGCGCTGCAGCAGCTGGACGACGCGGGCCCCCTTAGGCATGAGAATCGGCAGACCCTGCCCGATGTAGTCGACGGTGGTGAAGAACTCAAGCTCGCGCCCGAGGCGGTTGTGGTCCCGCTTTTTGGCCTCCTCCAGCGCCGTCAGATGGCGCTCCAGCTCCTCCTTGCTGTCAAAGGCGGTGCCATAGATGCGGCAGAGCATCTTCCGGCTGCTGTCGCCCCGCCAGTAGGCCCCGGTCGCGGAGAGCAGCTTGAAGGCCTTCACCCGCCCGGTGTGGTCGACATGGGGGCCGGCGCACAGGTCGGTGAATTCCCCCTGTTTATAAAAGCGAATGGACTCCTCCGGCGGCAGATCGCGGATCATCTCCTGTTTGTATGGCTGGTTTTCCATGAGCGCCAAGGCCTCGGCGCGCGGCAGCGTGAATGTCTCGATGCGGTACCGCTCGCGGACGATGCGCTTCATCTCTTTCTCCAGCGCCTCCAACTCCTCGGCGGTAAATGGTTTTTCCACGTCAAAATCGTAATAAAACCCCTGTTCTATGGAGGGTCCTATGGCCAGTTTCGCGTCCGGGTGCAGACGGAGCACCGCCTGCGCCAGAACATGAGATGCGCTGTGCCGCAATGTGGACAGAGGAAATTCCGCCATAGCTGCCCCACCCCCTTTCAAAGATCGGCGCCGGACCGCTCACCCCGCGCCGCGCCACTGTTAGTACCTTGTCGCCGCGAAGCGGCAACAAAAAAAGAGAATTTTGGTTGTGAGTTGCAGGGGCAACCCACGTTAGTATTATGACACAGACTGCGGATAAAATCAATCGGGTCGCGCGGGGCCGGGCGCCCGGCGCCGCAAACGCCCTCACATCGCCTGCCGGCCGTTGGCGCTCAGTTCCTCGAGACGCTTCAGTTCGGCCTCGATCAGCCCCTGCCCCGCCTCGGTGATGAGATAGATCTTCCGCCGGTCCGACTCGGCGATCAATTCGATCAGGTTGTCGGCCTGGAGCTTGCCCAGGCTGTTGTACACCGTGCCGGCCCCCAACCGGATGCGCCCGTTTGTGATGCGCTCCACATGCCGCATGATCCCATATCCGTGCTGCGGCTCGATCAGAGACAGCAGGATGTAGTACATCGTCTCCGTCATCGGCATATACATCTTCTTCGCTCTTTCCACCGTCATGGTCTCTTCTTCCTCCAAATTCTATCATATCGTTCCGCGTCCCGCGCTGTCAAGCGCGGGTCAGGGTTTGCGGACGGTCAGGCAGTGCCAGTCGCGCAGCGCGCGCGCCTCATCCAAGACAAAGCCGGCGTTTTGGGCCGCCGCGCGCACCTCCGCCAGCCGCGCTCCAATGACCCCCGAAATTACAAACAGGCCGCCGGCACGGAGCCAGCCGGACACCGGCGGGCACAGCGCGATCACCACATCCGCCACGATGTTGGCCGTCACCAGGTCGTAGGGCGGCGCGGGCGGCGCCGTCCCCGACAGCGGGTCGCCGGCCGCGGCCCGAAACCGGGGCTCCGCGAAGCCGTTGCGCGCGGCGTTTTCGCGCGCCGTCCGCACCGCGTGGGGGTCGATGTCGATCGCGTCGGCCTGCGCGGCCCCCAGCAGAAGCGCGCAAATGGCCAGGATGCCGCTGCCGCAGCCGAGGTCCAGCAGGCGCTCGCCGCCCCGCACCCGCCGCTCCAGCGCCTCCAGGCACAAAAATGTGGTCTCGTGTTCGCCCGTGCCGAAGCTCATGCCGGGGTTGTTGAGGAACACCGCCCGGCCCTCCGTGGCATCGGCGGGCTCCCACGCCGGCTGGATCAGCAGGCGGCGGCCGACGGGCACGGGTTTGTAAAACTGTTTCCAGCTCTCGGCCCAGTCCTCGTCGCGCACGGTCTCCACCCGCACCGCCAACGTGCCCAAGTCCACCCCGGGGGCGTCCGCCCGCAGCGCCTCCAGACCCGCGCGCACGCGCGCCAGCGCGCGCCGCCCGTCCCCGTCCGCCGGCAGATAAAATCCCACGCGGCAGACACCCGCCAGGCGGCGGCGCAGGGCGTCGTCCACCAGTTCCCACGGCCGGCGGTCCGCCTCCAAAAAGGCGCGAAACTCGGCCTCGTCCTGAATCGCGAGGGTCTCCACCTCCAGCGCGGACAGCCGGGCGCACACCGCGTCCACGCCCTCATGCGCCGTATCGACCTCCACCGACAGCCACTCCACAGGATCCCTCCCTGGTCTCAGGAACTGTGCAACAGTTCCTACAAAAAACCACGGCGGAACCCGTCGTGGTTTTTTGCCTCTTCCTTCTTTCTTCCATGCGCAAAACGAAATGCCGCAAAAGCAAGTGATCAATCATAGGGCGCGGGGTCCGGGCGCGCAGACCTTACGGCGCGGGGTTTCTGGACTGTTTCCGCTTCTTCTCGCCCCGGTAATAGAGGAGCCCCAGCGCCAGCAGGAACACGCCGACAAAGAACAGATCGGTGAGGTCAAAGCCCCCCGTGTAGGGCACGTCCGGCTTGGTCGGCGGCCCCAGCGGCGGCGGCGTGTCGTCGACCTGCTCGCCGGATTCACCGTCGCCGGGTCCGCCCGGCGGTCCCAGCGGCACCACAGCATCGTCGCCGTCATCCGGCCTCTCCTCCGGCACCGCGCGGTAGACCAGCGTGATGATGTTTGTGCCTCCGCTCGACAGCCGGATGCTCGGCGGATACGAGCCGTATCCGATGAAATCGTAACCGTCGACGGCGTCGACGGCCGGGTCATATTCATACGTATACCAAGTGCCCACGGTGCGGGCCGGGAGCGTTCTGTCTGGCCTAATGGTGCGGCCCAGTTCGTCCTGATAGCGGATGATGGGCGAGACGGTCGCTGCAGCCGGCGCCCTCGGCGGCGACGTCGACGGCGTGGATGTCGGCGGCGTGGATGTCGGCGGCGTGGATGTCAGCCGATACACCAATATTAAGACATTGTTGTCCTCACTGTTGCTCAGCACACGGCTAGGTGTGCCTTCCGTGATCAGTGAGGATGATTCTCCCACTCTGTACCCCACGTACTCGTAGTCATTCCCATTT
>JAITDM010000087.1 GCA_031282535.1 Oscillospiraceae bacterium | reverse complement strand
CTCCAAAGCTTCCCAAGAAAGCAAATGCGCCACCCCCTCTTCTCCACACACTGCCCCCGTAAGGGACGCCCCTGTTTGGATTTTGACGCCGCGCGCGGGGGACAAAAGCCCCCCGCGCGCGGTCGGCGAGTTAGTCTGTAAGCCGAGTTCTGTCTTGAACAGTCATCTATCTAGGCCGCGCGTCGCCGCGCGGCTCCAGCCACCTGTGGGGACGGCCGGGCCAGCCTTGTGTCCCACTGAGCGGTGTTGCTCCGGATAGAGTTTACAGGGCCGCCCGGTCTCCCGGGCGCCGGTGAGCTCTTACCTCGCCTTTCCACCCTTACCCGTCGGCCGCCGGCAAAATCGCCGGTCGCCTCCGGGCGGTATATCTCTGTTGCACTATTCCTGGAGTCGCCTCCGGCGGGCGTTACCCGTTATCCTTGCCCTATGGAGCTCGGACTTTCCTCGTGCACGGCCTTTCGGCGCTGCGCACGCGACTGCCCGGCTTACTCGCCCTCAATATTGTACCAGCCACCGGGGCAAAAGTCAAAAGATTTCCCGCTGCTGTCTCCCGCAACCCCGGCGGCGGCGTTGGTAACAAGAATTTGGGTTGTGGGTTGCAGGGGCAACCCACATTGGGATTACACTTCCATCTGCCGGCCCAGAAAACCCGCCGCGACTTGGGTGAGCTTGGATTCTGTGTCCCCCATAGCGGCCGGGGCGTCGCCCGTCGGGACCAGGAGCAGCACGCAGCCGGACACGTCGCCCTCCGCCAAAATCGGAGCCGCGGCGCCCACATGGTACTTCTCGTACCCCTCAAGGACCGGCACTTTGGCGTCCCCCTGCTGACAGCGGTAGGGCTGACGCTCCTCCATGATCTGCTCCACGCCCTCGCTCAGGCGTTTGTCCACCATCTCGCGCTTGGCCGGCCCCGACACGGCGATCACCGTGTCCCTGTCGGTGACGGCTGTCATAAATCCGCTGATCTTGTGCAGCGTCTCACAGATCTGTACGGCGAAATCGGACATCTCGCCCATCGGGGAGTATTTTCGAAAGATGACGCCGCCTTCCTTGTCGGTATAGATCTCCAACGGGTCGCCCTCGCGGATGCGCATGGTTCTGCGGATTTCCTTGGGGATCACCACCCGTCCCAAGTCGTCTATGCGTCTGACGATGCCTGTGGCTTTCACGATCCGGAACCCTCCTGATGTTGTTTGTCGCCCGCGCACCGGGCGCGCGGCCGTAATCCCTAGTATTCGTCAGATTTGGGTACACTATACAAAACATGACATCAGAGGGCGCGCGCGACCCCGGCCGGTTCCGCCGGCCCGGGAGAAACGGGCGCGCGCCGCGACAGCCAGAGGAGGCCCGCCGCAAAGAGCAGTACGCTGATCCACTGGGAGGTGGACACCCCGAACGCAAAGCCGCGGGCGGCGTCGCCGCGGAAGAATTCCAGCGCAAACCGCAGCGGCGCGTAGAGCAGAAGATACAGCGCCAGCGTGCGCCCCGGGACATGCGGCCGGCGCTCGTACCACAGCAGAACCAGGCAGATCAACAGGTTGCCGGCGGCCTCGAAGAGCTGCACCGGCAGGCGCGGCACGCCGTTGGCCTCGAGCAGCGGCGAATGCCTGAAGACAGGCCCCCACGACGCCTCCGCGCCGTAGCAGCAGCCGCCCAGAAAACAACCCACCCGGCCCAGCATGTGCCCGGCGGGGATGGCGGGCGCGAACAGATCGGCCGCCGCGGCGAAGGGGAGCCGGAACCGGCGCAGGTACCACAGGGCCGCCAAAAAGCCGCCGATGACGCCGCCGTAAAAGACCAGCCCGCCGCTCAGCGCCAGAAAGGAGTCCCACGGGCGCGCGGCCACGAGCGTCCAGTGGCGCACCGCCCGGGGGATGTTCGTGAGCAGGAAGGTCAGCTTGGCCCCGATGAGCGCGCCGACGATGCACAGCACAAAGAGATTCACGGCGTCCGCCCGCGGGAAGGCGAGGCGCCGGCAGCGCAGCAGCACCAGAACGCCCGCCAACGCGCAGCCGAGGACCGCCATGAGTCCGTAGGACGAAATCTGACGCCCGAACAGGGACAAAAACGGATGCATACGCGCACCTCCGTCCCGCGGCCGCGGCGTGTTTGGCCGGGCCCAAATAAACAACACGGTTCCGCCCGGCGTATGCCCCGGAACGGAACCGGTGTTTGCAGAAAGATCATCCGGACGCGCTTGCAATCGAAATCAATAGTCCCAAAAATCGGGAAGGCTGCCCACGCCGCTGCCGATCGCGGTCAGGCAGAGCGTGCAGGTCACAAAGGAGAGCACGGAAAGCGCCAGCGCGATGATGCTGCAGATGAGACCGCCGGTGGCGACGCCGCTCGGGGCGCCCACGGCGGCGTTCTTTTTCCGCGCGGTGATGGCCAGAATGAGACCGATCACGGACATGGCGATGGCGACGATATTGACCCAGGGGATCCATGTGAGCACCAGGGCGATGATGCCGAGGACCAGCGAGGCGACGCCCATGCCATGCCCCGGCGGCTGCTCCGACTGGGCGTCATAGACCGGGGGATACGCCGCCCCGGCGTCCTGCTGATACGGGGGCTGATAGGCCTGCCCCTGGTAAGGCGGCGCCTCCTGATAGGGCGGCTGACCCTGGTAGGGCTGCTGCCCCTGATAGGGTGGCTGCTGGTACGGCGGCTGCGCCTGGTACGGCGGCTGACCCTGATAGGGCTGCTGCCCTTGATAGGGCGGCTGCTCCTGGTAGGGCTGCTGCCCCGGGTAGGGGGGCTGCGCCTGGTAAGGCTGCCCCGGCTGGGGCGGCT
>JAITDM010000049.1 GCA_031282535.1 Oscillospiraceae bacterium | reverse complement strand
CAACGGCCGGTCCACCCCGCGGGCGAATGATATTACGCCCCCACAACGACGGTCCACCCCGCGGGCGAATGATATTCGCCCCTACAACGGCCGGTCCACCCCGCGGGCGAATCATATTCGCCCCTACAACGGCGGTCCACCCCGCGGGCGAATGATATTCGCCCCTACAACGACCGGTCCACCCCACACCGCCCGGCACATCTAGAAACCAAAATTATGCATTATTCATCCCGTCCGGCACATCCAGAAACCCCGTCAGCGCCGCGAGCAGGGCCCCGGGCCGACGCACGTAGCTGTCGTGCGTCTCGCCCGGCAGGATGCGCAGCGCGCTGCCGGGGATCGCCGCGGCCAGCGCCCGCGTGTGCGCGGTCCGGACAATGTCCCGGCCGCCGGCCAGCACCAGCGTGGGCACGCGGATGGCGCCCAGCGCCGCCTTGGAGATGTGGGGCTGCGTCAGCATGAGACGGATCTTTGGGTCCCGGCTGATCCAGCAGCGCGGCCACATGACCAGGCGAAACCACAGCCGCAGACCGCCCGGGTGCGTGTTGGCGCCGGCCACCGCCAGTTTCGACACGAGCTCCGGGTGGCGGGCCGCCAGCAGCAGCGCGACGATGCCGCCGTCGCTGAAACCGAGCACCGCCGCCGGCCCCAGCGACAGCGCGGCGATCAACCCGGCCATGTCCTCCGCCATGTCCTCGTAGCGAAGCGCGTCCACCCGGTCGCTCCGGCCGTGGTCCCGGCTGTCGACGGCCACCACGCGGCAGCGATCGCTGAAAAACCGGACGACCGACTCGTCAAAAATGGTGTGGTCCTCGCCGTTGCCGTGCAGCAGCAGCAGCGCCGGCCCCCGGCCGGTCTGCTCGCAGTAGAGCTTCACGCCGTTTGTCTCGACGAACATGGCCGTCACAGGCCGAGCAGATGCCGGCGCACCATGTCCAGCGCATGGCCCGCCGCGGCCACGCGCACGCGGCGCCGGCCGGCGCCGAGCAGCAGCGTGCGGGTGACAGGCTCCGCGTCCCGGGCGGCCAGCGCCAGACAGACCGTCCCGGGCGCCGTGCCGCTCCCGTCGCCGTCCGGACCGGCGAGGCCGGTCACCGCCGCCGCGACGTCGGCGTTCATCTGGACGAGCGCGCCGCGCGCCATCGCGAGAGCCACCGGCTCGGAAACCGCGCCGTATAGCCCGAGCAGCCGCTCGGACACGCCAAGCATCGCCGTCTTGGCGGCGTTGTCGTAGGCCACCGCCCCGCCCCGAAAGACCTGTGACGCCCCCGGGATCTCCGTCAGGCGGCCGGCGATGAGCCCGCCGGTGCAGGACTCCGCCAGCGCCAGCGTCTTCCCCCGCTCGCGCAGCAGCGTCAGGACGCGCGCCTCCAATGAATCGACATCTATGCCGTAGACCACGTCGCCGAGCACCCGGCAGATCTCCACGACCACCGGCTCCGTCATGGCCCGCGCCGCCTCCGGCGTGGCCGCCCGGGCCGTCACCCGCAGCATGACCTCGCCCTCCTTCGCATAGGGCGCGACCGTCGGGTTCTCCTGCCGCTCCATATACGCGCGCAGTTTGTCCTCCACCGCCGCCTCCCCCATGCCGAAGATGCGCACCTGGCGGGAGACGATGCTCTCTTTGGAAAATTTTTCCAGGTATGGCCGGGCGCAGTGCCGGAACATCGAGAGACATTCCCGCGGCGGGCCGGGCAGCATCAGCACGTGCTTGCCCCCGGCTTCAAACGCGCAGCCCGGCGCCGTGCCCCAGTCGTTTTGGAAGATGACGCAGCCCTCCGGCAAAAAGGCCTGCCGCTCGTTGTTGGGCGTGAGCGGCCGGTGGATGCCGTCGAAATAGGCCCGGATGCGCGTCCAGATCTCCTCGTGCCGCACGAGCTTCCGGCCGAAACAGACGGCGATGGTCTCTTTTGTCAGGTCGTCGTAGGTGGGGCCGAGGCCGCCCGTCGTGATCAGGATGTCGGAGCGCTCCTTCGCGATCTGCAGCGCCTGCGTCAGCCGCCCCGGGTTGTCGCCCACCACCGTGTGAAAATAGACATGCAGACCCAACTCGCTGAGCTCCTGGGACAAATCCTGCGCGTCGGTGTTCGCGGTGTTGCCCAGCAGCAGCTCCGTGCCGACGGCGATGATCTCAACAACCATGTGCATCCTCTCCTTGCCCCGGACGCGGCCGGGCGGATTCGGGCGGGCCCTTGCTCGTCTCGTCCCCCAGCCGCCGCCACTCGGCCTGGGCCAGCGCGGCATCGAGGAGCGCCTCGCGGGGGAGCGCCGCCTCCGCCGCGAGCACGTCCGGCAGGCGCGGCTTGGTCTTGGGGTGCCGGGGCGTAAAGACCGTGCAGCAGTCCTCAAAGGGCAGCACCGAGACGTCGTAGGTGCCGATGCGGCGGGCCCGGGTGACGATCTCCTCCTTGTCGAGCCCGATGAGCGGACGCAGCACGGGCAGCGTCAGCCCGGCGCCCGTCACCCCCAAAGACTCCAGCGTCTGGGAGGCCACCTGCCCCAGGCTCTCGCCGGTGACGAGCCCCGGCGCGCCGGCGCGCTGCGCCACCCGCTCCGCCGCGGCCATCATGGCCCGCCGCAGGAGAAGCGTGCTGTACGCCTCCGGGCAGTGACGGCGGATGGCCTCCTGAACCGCCGTGAACGGCACCAGGCACAACGTCAGCGCGGCGCCGCACCGGTCGGCCAGCAGCCGCGCGAGGGCGACGACTTTGTCGCGCGCCTCGGGCGAGGTGTACGGGTAGCTGTAGAAATGGACGAGCACCGGCACCACCCCGCGCTTGGCCGTCAGGTAGACGGCCACGGGGCTGTCGATGCCCCCGGAGAGCAGGCAGACCGCCTTGCCCCCCACGCCCAGCGGCAGCCCGCCCGCGCCGGGCCGGGCCCCCGCGTGTATGTAGGCCGCCGTGTCGCGGACCTCCACCATCACGAGCAGTTCGGGCGCTTCGACGTCCACCGTCAGACCCGGGTGGGCGCCGTGCAGCGCCCCGCCCACCGCCCGCGCGATGTCGGGCGAGGTGAGCGGGAAGCGTTTGTCCGCCCGCCGGGCCTCCACCTTGAAGCTGCGCACACGCCGCAGCGGCGCGTCCAGATAGGCGAGCGCCGTGCGGATGATGGCGTCCATCTCCTTCGGCGCCTCCGCCGCGCGGGTCAGCGCCGCGATGCCGAACACCTCCGCGCAGGCCGCAAAGGCGGCGTCCATGTCGGCGTCGCCGCGCTGCGGGGCCACCATGACGGTGGACTGGCGGGCCTCCAAGGCAAACGGGCCGATCGGCCGCAGGCGCCGCGCCGTGTTGTCGAGCAAGCTCCGCTCAAAGCGGGCCCGGTTGAGTCCTTTGAGCACGAGCTCCCCCATCTTGAGCAAAATGATCTCTTTCAGGCTGGATTCTCCCCTTCGGCCGGCGGTCCGCCGACATGCATATTGGCCGTCCGCTGGTATATATTATACTGGCTCCGCCTTTCGCGCGCAATCCCGCGGCGGAAAACTTTGCCTCCTTTGCGGGGGGCACGCCGTGCTTTTTGAAAAATCGTGAAAATTTTTCTTGAAATTTACCACTTCGGCGGGTTATACTTTGAAAGGGCAATATCGAAATAGGAGTGAGACCATGAGCACGACTGTGGAAAAGATTCGCGCCATCCTGGCGGCCCAGCTCGACATCGATGAGGATAAGATCTCGGCCACCACGGATATCGCGGAGGACCTGGGCGCGGATTCTCTGGATGTTGTGGAACTGATGATGTCCGTAGAGGAGGAGTTCGGCGTGACGATCGATGAAGACGACGTCCGGACCTTCAAAACGGTCGGGGATGTAGCCCGCTACATCGACGAAAAGCTGTGACGGGCGCCGCCCTCAGGCCCTGTCCGCGCGTTCGTCCCTGACGTGGGTTGCCCCTGCAACCCACAACCCAAATTCTTATTTTTTGTTGCCGCTTCTCGGCGACAAGGTGCTGACGAGCGCGGCGTACACGGCGCTGCGGGGCAGTCCCGTCCGCTCGGCGGCGCGGCGCGCGGCGTCGCGGAGGCTGATGCCGCCGGCTATGTCTTCTTGCGCCCGGGCGACCGCATCCGCCAGAGAGGGCGGCGGAGGCGGCGTCTCCGGCGCACCCTCGACCACCAGCACAAATTCCCCGCGGGGCGCGTGTTCGGCGTAATGGGCCGCCGCCGCACCCAGTGTGGTGCGCCACACTTCCTCGTGCCGCTTTGTCAGCTCGCGGCACACGGCTGCGCGCCGGTCCCCCAGCGTCTCCAGCAGGTCTGTCAGCGTGTGAGGCAGTTTGTGGGGGGCCTCGTAAAAGATCATGGTGCGGGTTTCCGCCCGCAGAGCCGCCAGGTGCGCCCGGCGGCTCTTTTTATTCATCGCGAGGAAGCCCTCGAAGCAGAAGCGCCCGGAGGGAAGCCCGGAGACGGAGAGGGCCGTGACGAGCGCGCAGGGCCCGGGCAGGGCCACGACGGGGAGCCCCTGTTCGGCGCACAGCGCCACCAGGTCCTCGCCGGGGTCGCTGATGGCCGGCGTGCCGGCGTCCGTGACCAGCGCGGCCGTCTCCCCCGCGGCGATGCGCGCGGCGATGCGCGCGCCGCTCTCCCGGCGGTTGTGCTCGTAGTAACTGACCAGCGGTTTTTTGAGCGCCAGGCTGTTGAGCAGCTTGAGGGTCACGCGGGTGTCCTCGGCCGCGATGAAATCCGCCTCCGCCAGCACCGCCCGGGCCCGATCGGTTATGTCCCCCAGATGCCCGATCGGCGTGGGGACCACATACAAAGTACCTGCCATGCGCATCTCCGTCCCATGATATCTCTGTCCGCGGGCGCCGCCGCGTCTATCGCTCTATCATATCCGATCCGGCCGCATTTGACAACCCCCCGCGTGCGGTGTGCGGGGTTTCTCTTCCCTTTCCGGCCGGGGGGTACGATATGATACCGATATAATATCGCGCCCGAAGGGAGGCGACCGCGTTTGTCCGCTCCAGACCTGGAAAACCGCGCCGGACAGGGCCCCGGGGGGTTCTCCCCGCTGGTGGTGATCGCCGGGCTGATGATCGCTTCTTATCTGACCGCCAACGTCATGGCCGTCAAGATTGTCTCCGTGGCCGGTCTCTCTCTGTTTGACGCGGGCACGATCACCTTCCCGATCGCCTACATGGTGGGCGACGTTCTGACGGAGATCTGGGGGTTTCGAACCGCCCGGCAGGTGATCTGGCTGACCTTCGCCTGCAACCTGATGCTCGTCGGCGCCACGGCGCTGGGCGCGCTGCTGCCGTCGCCCGCCTACGCGCGGGAGATGGCGGACGCGTACGCCCGGGTGTTTGGCTACGTACCGCGGATCGTGCTGGCGTCGCTGCTCGGTTTTCTCGGCGGCGAGCTCTCGAACGCGTTCTTCATGGACAGGATCAAGCGCTTAACCGGCGGGCGCCGCCTGTGGCTCCGGACCATCGGCAGCTCGGCCGTCGGCTATCTGTTCGACACCGTACTCTTTGTGTTCGCCGCGTTTTACGGCACCGTGCCGGCCGCGGATCTCCTCTCTCTGACGGCGGCCCAGTACGTGCTGAAGCTGGCCGTCGAGGCGCTGGGCGGCACGCCGCTGGCGTACGCGTCGATCCGTTTTTTGCAAAAGCGGTACGGCGCGCGATGAACCGGTACGCGGACGTCGCGGGCCGGTTCCCGCGCGAGGTGGTCCTGCTGCGCGGGACGGGCTGTTTTCACAAGCGTTGTCTGTTTTGCGACTACGACGACGACGCCGCCGCCGACCCTTTCCCGGACAACCGCCCGGTGCTGGCGCGGGTGACGGGGGCGCGCGGCGTGCTGGACGTCGTCAACTCGGGTTCGATCCACGAGCTCGACGCGCGGACGCTGACGCTTCTTAGCCATGTGCTCACCGCGCGGCGGATCCACACGCTCTGGGCCGAGGCGCACTACGCCTATGTACCGCGGCTGCAGGAGATCCGGGACCGATTCCCTGGGGTGACGGTCCGTTTCCGGACCGGGCTTGAGAGTTTCGACCCCGCCTTCCGCCGCCGGATGCACAAGGGCATTCCGGACGACGTATCGCCGGAAACGGTGCGCGCGCATTTCGACGGCGTGTGTCTGCTTGTCGGCGTGGAGGGCCAGACGCGCGCCGGCGTCGCCCGCGACATCGCCTGCGCGGCGCGCCTCTTCGACCATGTGAGCGTCAACGTGTTCTGCCCGAACACAACGCCCATACGGCGCGACGAGGCCCTGACAGACTGGTTCCTGACCCGCCTCGCCCCCCACGTGCGCGCGCTCCCCCACTGCGAGGTGCTGACGCACAACACCGACCTCGGCGTGGGGTAGCGTGTCAAGGGGCAAATTGCAGGCGCGGAGCGTATTGGTAAAATATGGGTTATCCCCAAGGCACGACAAAACCGGTGGATGGCAGGACAATATCAGGTGGGCAATCGAAAGACTGCGCCTGTATGATATGATGAATACCGTCAAGATTGACATGAGCGACATAACCGCCAAACAAACGACGGAACAGATAAGGGCGCAAATACAAGAAACAGTTCGAAAGTGAGGGAGCGGAAATGAATGTCACCGAAGTCTTGCATGACAAGGGCAAAAAGGCGACAGAGAAGCGAATCGCTCTTGTCGAGGCGATAAAGGGCGGTGCACTATCCTCAGATGAATTGTCCGCTATGACTGGGATTACTGAGAAGGACACTGCCATCATTCTTGAAGCGATGGAGGAAGTCTCACGTGCCGAACCGGGATTATCTAACGCGGCTTGGCTCTCGTTTGCGGAGGAATACATTGAAGCCGACAACAACACGCTGAAAAGAGAGGCATCTCGTGTAATCGGTAACATCGCCGCATTGTA
>JAITDM010000021.1 GCA_031282535.1 Oscillospiraceae bacterium | reverse complement strand
AAGGTGCTGTCGTTCGACACGGATTCGGCGGTGCTCGATATGATCAAATCCGGCCAGATTCAGGCGACCGTTGCCCAGGGTACGTACAACATGGGCTACTGGTCGATGCGCTTTCTCTTTGATCTCGCGCACGGGCTGCCCCAAAAACCGACCCCGTCGTTTGTCGACACCGGCATCACGATCGTCACCCAGGAAAACGTCGACGAATACTACGTAAACTGAATATAGGTGTGAATGGGTATGAGTATGAAAGACTTCAATTATTTTGCTCCGACTGAGATCGTATACGGCGCCGGCGCGGTTTCGCGCGCCGGCGCGTATACCGCGGCCTACGGGCAGAGAGCGCTGCTTGTCACCGTCCCCGCGTTTCCGGCTGTGGCCGCGCTGTACGCAACTGTCAAAGAGAGCCTGGAAGCGGCGGGCCTCGCCGTCGCCCATTTCGACGGCGTGATTCCGAACCCGACCGTGGACGTCGTGGCGGACGGCGTCAGGGTCGCGCGGGCGTTTGGCGCGGACGTGGTGGTCGGGCTGGGCGGCGGCTCCGCCATGGACACCGCAAAGGCGATCGCCGTGGGCGCGACGCATCCGGGCACGGTCTGGGACTACCTGCACTACACGGCCGGGCCGACCGCCGCCACGCTGCCGATCGTCTGTGTCGGCACGACGGCGGGCACCGGCTCGCAGACCACGCCGTGCGCGGTCATCACAAAGACCGAGAGCAAGGACAAATCGGCCATCTGGCACCGCAATATCTTCCCGAAGGTCGCGATCGTGGACCCAGAGGCGACGATGACGATGCCGCCGTCCGTCACCGCGCAGACCGGGTTTGACGCGTTCTGCCACAATTTTGAGGCGTACCTGTCCGTAAACAGCAATCCGCTCGTGGAGGCTCTGGCGCTCGACGCGATCAAGCGCGTCGTCCAATTCCTGCCGCGCGCCGTCACGGACGGCGGCGACAGAGAAGCGCGCGCGGAGATGGCGTGGGCCGACACACTGGGCGGGCTCACAAACGCCTCGGCCGGCGTGACGCTGCCGCACGGGCTCGGCATGCAGGTCGGCGGACACTGCCCGCACGTTACACACGGGCAGGCGCTGGCGATCATCTACCCGGCCTTCACACGGTTCACCTATCCGTCGGCCGTCGCGAAATTCGCCGCCGTCGGGCGCATCTTCGATCCGTCCCTCGCGCAGGCATCCGATGAATGTGCCGCCGAACAGAGCTGTATCGCGATCGACGATTTTCTGAAACGCATCGGTCTGTGGATCGGCTTTCAAGACGTGAACGTCACAATGGCCGACATCCGCCAGATCGCCGACTGCGGGCAGGTTCTGGGCGACTACAAAAACAACCCGCGCGTCGCGACCATCGACGAGATGTACGCGTTGCTCACAGCATGCTATGAAAGGGGGGAGCGGCCGTGACGGAGACTGGCATCCTCAACCGCGACATCGCGGCGGAGCTGAGCAAACTCGGCCACACCGACATGCTGCTCATCGCGGACGCAGGGCTGGCGATCCCCAACACGACGCGCGTCGTCGACATATCGCTGCGCCCGAACGATCCGACCGCGCCGGATGTCCTTGACGAGGTGCTGCGGCACTTCTCGGTGGAAAAAATCGTGTATTCCCAGGCGACGCCGGACGTGAGCCCGGCGCGGGAGGCGGAATTTCTAAAGCGCTTCGGCGCCGATGTAGCCGTCGAGGTCGTGCCGCACGCGGTACTGCGCGACGAGCTGACAAAAAAAGTAAAATTTGCCATACGTACCGGCGATTTCACAGCCAATTCAAACATCGTGCTCGTCTCGGCGGGTGGGCCGCGCTGGTACTGCGAAAACACCGGGAGAGGGTGAGTGGGTTGTATGACGTCGTCGCGCTGGGCGAACTGTTGATCGACTTCACATACGGCGGTCGGTCGGCGGCGGGGATGCGGCTGTTCGAGCAGAACCCCGGCGGCGCCCCGGCCAATGTGCTGTGCCTGTTGGCGAACATGGGAAAAAAGACCGCATTGATCGGGAAGGTCGGGCGCGACATGCACGGCGACTTCCTGCGCGAGACGCTCATGGCAAAACACATTGGCGTGTCCGGGCTGATGCAGGACGACTCCGTCTTCACAACCCTGGCGTTTGTCGAGCTTGCGGGCGGCGAGAGAAAATTCTCGTTCGCGCGTAAGCCCGGCGCGGACACGCGGCTCACCAGCGCCGAACTGGACCGTACTCTGCTAAAAAATACTAAAATTTTCCATTTTGGCTCGCTGTCCCTGACCGCCGAGCCGTCCCGGACGGCGACGCTCGACGCTCTCGGCGCCGCCCGGGACGCTGGTGCGGTGATCTCCTACGATCCGAACTATCGCGCGCCGCTCTGGGACGACTCCGAAACCGCCGCGCGCCGGATGAGGAGCGTATTGGGGCGTGTCGACATGATCAAACTCAGCGCCGAGGAAACCGCGTTGCTGACCGGGTCCGACGAGCCGGACACGGCGGCGGGTCGGTTATTGGACATGGGTGTCCAGTGCGCCGTCGTCACGCTGGGCAAGAGCGGCGCGTTGGTGCGCGTCAAAGGCGGCGCCGCGCGGGCCGCCGCCGCGCCGTGCGCCGTCGTGGACACGACAGGCGCGGGCGATGCGTTTTGGGGCGGTTTCCTCT
>JAITDM010000283.1 GCA_031282535.1 Oscillospiraceae bacterium | reverse complement strand
TCCACTACGAAAACCCCACACCCAACGAAGGGTCCGGTTTTGCCGCCAACACTTTATCGGCCCCGCCGGAAGCGGTGGTGGCGGGACCTGTCCACGACCCCGCACACGGCACCGTCGCCTACACGCTCAAGTGGGACGCACAGACGACTTCCTGCAACATACAGTTGGTGTTCACCCCGCGCATCGGGGCCGTCGACGGCCACCCCGGCGCCTACCCGGGCGAACAGGTAGAGGTCTGGGCGACGCTGTATTCGGCGCCGCCGGACAGCGCCGCCACACCGCCAGATCACAGCGATCCGCTGGCCTCGACACAGTCCGCGCCCGCCATCGCCACCGCCCGGATGGACTGTCTGCGCATAGACCCCACCATCCCTTCCGACACCCTGCCGCGCCTGTACGCGGGCCGGGAAAACGAGGCTCTCCTCAATTTCAGCTTCGCCAAAAGCACGGCCGCATACGCCCGCCCGGCGGAGGCCGCCGGTACCCCGCAGAGTTACAGCAGTTACACGGCGGCCGGCCTGGTCCTGACGGATGCGGAGATCACGATCGACTTCTCCGGCGTTAAACTCACCATCGGCACTGAGACAAAGACATACGCGCAGTGGCGCGAGATCTGGGGGAGCCAACCGCTGTTCACCATCCTGCGCGCCGCGCGGTATGACGACGCAACCGACGCCGCCGCGCTCTCCGGCGACGACGCCTGCACGCTGCGCTGGGTCTCCGACATGCCGGTTCGAGGCAGCTATCACAACACGTCCGAGGCCGGATATGACCCCTTCCACGCCGCCTTTGTCTTGAAGACCACCACCGCTTTTTCCCCGGCCAACAACACCCCCATTTCAACCGTCGACCTGAGCGGCGTGCACATGTCCGGCCGGGCCCGGGTGAACGGGCGGGGGCCCTATCTCCCGTTTGGCTACGGCACCAACCCGGCGCTCGAACCGGACACGCTGATCTATCTCAAAAATACGACGGCCCAGATCACCACCGATCCCTCGGCCATCGAGGTTCTGCTGATCCGTTCGATCTCAAGCGCCGACGCCTCCATCCCCTATCTCCAACCGAACTCCGTCCAATATGCGCAGCAACACCAAAGCAAAACGGACAAGGACTACCTCTACTTGCAGGAACTCTGCAAGGTGGGCTTTCGCGTGCCGCCGGGGATAAACGGAGATTTCACTTGCCGGCTCAATGTGCCCCGCGGCGTGACCGTCGCCGCGGTACGCCTGCCGGCAAAAACCTCCGGCGGCACCGTATACGCCGATTATGACAGATTGACTTATCACAACACATCAGGCGGCCAAACGTCCCATCCCGACATCGGCGGCAGCAACAGCAACGTCAACACCATCGAAGACATTCAGCAGACGTCCTACGTCCCCGGCACATACCATTACGAACAGGGCTATGGCGGGTACGTCGACCTCACTTTCCAAGGGATGCGGAAGGTGGATTTTGCGGCCGGCAACGCCATGACCTTGAGCAGCGTACTCTTTCAATTTGTGGGTACGACGGAGGGCATCACAGCGGATACGGTGCCCTTCGGCGTGGAGATATACCACAGCAGCCCGGACGACTGCCGCCTCGGCACGGACTACCTGGTGACACTGAACGGCAATGCCGAGGCGGGCAGCGAAAACGCCATCAAAGTCAAGGTGAATGAAAAGTACTGGGCCGACATCAACCTCTCGATGCCGGACGCTTACAACAACAAATTTCTCTTCGCGGACCGCGATGGCATCCCCGTCATGGACGGGGTCCCGCTGACCACCGCGTTTCTGGAGGACTGCTTCTGGCTGATGCAGCGCATCGGCCCCAGCGGATTCCCCTACTCCGCCGTACAGACGCGGGTCCACTCCAACGTCGACGGCTCCTCTGCGGCGGGCGGGTTGATTTTGCAGGCGCCCGTCCTCTATGTGCCTGTCCCGGCCGGGCTGCGGGTGGCGGACGTGAGGCTCTACCGCTCCGCCGCGGCGGGCGACCCCCTCCAGATTCCGCCGTCCGACCCTCTGGTGGACGTCTACGAACTGGTGGACGCCTACGAAAACGAGATCGCCTTCACCACACGGACACTCACGGCCTCCGACGGGACACAGTCTCTCGAAATCAAGTTGCACCAGGCCGGTGATCCGGACGCGGAGGTTGTTTTGCAGCGCAATCTCCCCCAGCAGGGCGGCGTCTACGTCGGCGTCCGCTATCAGATCCCGGCCGACTATCCGGGGACCTCCATCTCTCTGAACGGGAGCCGCGTGCTGGCCTCCTCCTGGAGCGCCGATCTGCTCGGCGTGTCCTCCGGCAGCTCCTACGGCCATGCCGAGAGTGACGGCCTCAGCCACCTGTCCGACGCCGCGGCCCTGCCCTCGGCCGCCAACAGGAACCGCGCGGTGCGCCGTCAGAACGCCCCCACCGAGACCCTCGCGCTGACCGGCGCCTCGCATGTCGCGGTTCATTCGGCGGTGCGCACGGACGCGGGCGCGGACGCGGAGAGCGGCGCGGACGATCTCTACGCCTCCTACGACCCCAACCGGGGGGTGGACGACGTCACGTGGGTCCTGCGGGCGGGCAGCACGGGCGAGCGGTTCCGCCTCGTCGTTTCCAACGGGACGGGCGGGGCTCTTTCGGGGCAGGACAACGTCGTGTATTTCATCCTCCCGCACGGGGTCGGCTGGCGCACCACCCTGACAGGTCCGCCCTTCTTTCCAGGCGCCGAGACGCCGGCTCTGGCCTGGGTCGACGCCAGTTTTGACCCCCACAGGCTCACCGCCAAGCCGGGCGCCGCCAACGGTCTGTACACGCTGACGGAGATGGCGGCCTTCGCATGGGAGGATACGCCCCCGGCCGATTGGCACGACGTCACGGCCCTGCGTCTGATCTTCTCCTCACTGCCGGCGGGGGCGTCGCTCGCCATGTACGCGCCCTTTGCCATTCCGGCCATTGATTCTCTCGGGCCGGACACCCCGCGATATGACGACAAATCCTTCGGGCAGACGCTGTATCAATTTAACGCCGCCGGTTTTGTCGGTCAGTTTGTCCGGACGGCCGCCCTCAAAATCCGCCAGACGGACCTGCCCGTCGTGCGCGACGTCCTCTCGCCGTCCGGCGGTCTTGACGCCGACATCCCCGCCGCGCTCCAGCAGGTGGCCCAAACCGATCCCATCCCCGCCTGGTATGACGTGGCCGTATACGACGATTTCACCGACGACTGCTCTCTCACGGAGATCCGCGTGGCGTACCTGCCCCACGGGGCGGACGACACGGCGGGCAACTGGGTCTCTTTGTCCATATCCCCGCAGGATCTGCACACGGAGTCCTACCAGACCGACCGGCGCGTCCCGGCGCTGGACGTCAGGCACCGGCCCGGCCTCCGCATTGTGGTGACAAACCCGACCGACTATGTGCACCGGGACAGACCCGGCCGCTACCGGATCACCTACGTGACCAACTACGACGCCGACCTGCAAATGACGGAGGCGACGCGCCAGTTTGTTGTGCTGCCTCCCGACAGGCCGTTGTTCCACACCGTCACCTACACGGCGCCGTTGGCCGACTCCCCGGCGGTCGATGCGGACACGGTGATTCCGGGCGTTGTTTACACGGTATCCGTCCAGGTACCGATCCGCGCCGAATATCGTTTTGAAGGCTGGCGTCTCACCGCCGGGACCGTCTCCGCACGCAGCCCCGCCGACGGTCTCTTCCCAGGCGGCGCCCTACCCTCCGCCCCCGGCCATTTCATCCCGCTCACCGACGTCACACTCACAGCCGTCTGGCACACACTGAGCGACGGCGGGGATGATGATGACGGCGGTGGGGATGACGATGGCGATGACGATGG
>JAITDM010000266.1 GCA_031282535.1 Oscillospiraceae bacterium | reverse complement strand
CTGCAATGTCAACAGGCAATGCCGATGTTTTTATGCCGCCTCGCGCGTAGCGACGGCGTGTATAAACAAATCCGGACGTCTATCAAAAAGAGATAGACGTCCGGATTTTTGGTATTTTTTGGTAATTTTACCCGGCGATCGTATTTACATAACGCCGCAATCGACGTCACCCAGGGGCACTGATCTTATCACTCTGCCGCCGCCGCCGCGCACAGCGGTGTGTACGTCTTGGCATCCCAGATAAACGCCTTTACAGACGCCTCGGCAAATGGAAGGATCACGTCAAACCGGACGCTGCCGTTGCCGTCAACCGCGGCGTCTCTTTGCAATGTACTGACAAGACGACTGTCCGCGTCGTAGAATGCCACGATGCACACCGTCTCAAGCGCTTCCTGTGACGGATTGCCGATTGTGAACGCCGCCTCCGCGAAGCCGTCCGACACGTCGACAGCGGCGCTCGTTGCCGGCAGTTCGGCGGCCTTGAGGTACTTAAAGTTTAAGCTCCGCAGATTGGTGCCCGCATTGGCATAAGCGAGTTTCAACTCGTGTATGCCCGCCGGAAGCTCAAGCTCGACCGTCTTGTATGCCCAACTCTGCCAGTTGCCCGTCGCCGTTATCTGCTCCACCGAACCGATAGGCCTATTGTCCAGCAAGAGCGTCAGTCCTGGGTTGGTGGCGCTCTGCGCCGCGTACTCCAGCGCCAACCGGTAAACGCCGGCCGTTTCCACGTCGATGTTGTACGTCAGCCACGCGCCCGCGACGATCCCGCCGATGTTCTTGCCGCCGGACGTGCAGTTCTCAATATTGGGCTGATCGGCGCGGAACACTTTGTTCGCAAACAGTTCCGCCGGGATGTTTGTGCCGTAATCGAGGCTGTAATCGGCGAGCGTCACGGCCAGTATAAATGTGCTTCCGGAACTCCCGCTGTAGCCAGTCGCTTTCATGCTCGTCAGCGTATGCTTGACAAGCGCTGCCTCACCGGCGGCGATGTATATCACATGCCGGTAAACACCGTGACCCGTGTTGTCCGTGACTTTGGAATACCGCGTTTGTCCGTCTGCGGTAACTTCCGTCGTCGCGATCCCGTTCCAATTGCCCGTGTAAATGGTAAGCACACGCGGCTTATCGCTTGGCGCGACATTGAACTGGAATCCGTTTCCAACGCCCCGGCATTGCATCCCATACTTGCTCAACGGGGCGGGATAGCTCGGATCAACGTCCCCAGCTGTCGCGGTATAGGAAATCAGCGTGTCTGTCACATACCCCTGCTCCTGGTTGGCAGCGCTTGTGTCATGGTTGCGCTGGAAACCGTACAAGCCGGAACCGTCCAGCTTCCTTGCGTAGTTGTCGACCCGTGTTTTGTCGTCGTTGTTGCCAACGCCCTGATAAAACTGCCACCAGTCCAGCGTCCCTTCGGCCGTAAGATTGACCGTACCGTTGTTGAACGAAGCGGTTGAGGCGGCGGGCAGATCAACTGAATTCATTTGCGGCACAGGATGTACGGACGGTTTCTCGGCCAGCGTCATTGCGCAAAGTATCGCGTTGCCGGCAGTCGTCCCGTAATTGGCGCCGTCAATCAGTGTGAGCCGTACCGTCGCTTGATCGGTGGAATCGTCCAGTTTGAAATCGAACCCGACGCGGAACGGTCCGTAGTAACCGCTTTCGCCCACGGTTTCGGAGGCCCGAACGATGCCGTTGACAATGAAATCGAGCTGCAGTTTGGCCTTGTTGGCCGCGAAATACACATTCAGCCGCTGCGCTTTGGCGCTGTAGCTCACGTCAAACTCAATATACCCCCCATAGGCGATGCCGAAGCCCCTGTTATTGACCGGCGCCGTCGAACCGGCGTCCGTATACACATGCGTGAGAGAATTGACGTCCGACTGGACGCCCATCCACCCGGGGTTCCCGCCGTACCTGGGGAGTCCCAGCCCGCTTCCGCCGGATTTTCTGGCTTGCGCGTTTGTACCGTTGACCGCTTGCATGACTTGCAGCCAGTCTTTTGTACCCTCCTGCGTCAGATAGACATTGCCGGTATAACGGGATACCGTCGTATCAAGTACATAGGCGTCGTTGTCGAAGTCAACCGCCGGAGCGATCACGCTGACAGTTTTGGCCACCGTGGCCCCGCCGAATGTTGACGTAACGGTTATTTGCGTCGGCAGGCTGCGCCCCACGGGACGCTCGACTTCCCCGGTGTTCCATATGCCGGGGTATTGGCCGTCGGTATTGCTCGACCACACGATCTCGCTTTCATACACCGGCCCGGACGTTATGGCCGCCAGCCAGCTTTTCACAGACAATGCAGGGTTCCCGTTCAAAATCAAAGGGATGGCCGCGTTCAGGTCAATCGTCGCGCGCTCCTCGTCGCTCAGCGGTTTTTCCTCGGGGATGGTGTATAAAACGCCCGTGCGCAGCCCTTCCTTGCCGTCTGTCACGCCGGCGACCGATACGTAATATCTTCTGCCGTTTGTCAGATCGCCGATTGTGTGCGGCATCGAATCCGCCGTGACGCTTTCGGCCAGACTGTCCGGACTGGTTCCGTAGCGAATCACCCAGGCGTCGTATTCTTCCCCTGCCGGGCACGCCGCGTTTACGGCAATCGCCGCGTTTTCGGGCGTAAGCGTGAAATTTTGCGGCGCGGCGATCACACCGCCGGCGTTCAACGCTATGCCTTTCAGCGCGATTTTCGCGCTGCCCGACGTGGCGGTGTGGGTGAATTTTACAAGCAGCCTGTGCCCGTCGGCGGCGGCGCGGTACGGGATATGCACCTCATAGACGCTTTCCGCCGCCCCGCCCGTGAGTTTGACGATGGTCTCGGGCACGGAACCGTCCAGAAGCAGCGCGGAAAGTTCCGCTTCCCCGCCGGTCACGCCAACAAGCATGGTCACAGTTTGCAAATTGTTTGTAGCGGGCACGGTGAACATAAAGCCCTCCGCACCTTTTGAACTCGGCGATTTAACGGCTTCCATCGCGTCTGTCACGCCCAGGGCGCCAAGTTCGCCGCTGGCGCGGTAAGCCGGCGGGTTGGTCGAACTTGCCTGCGAATAGCCGATGGTGTTCACGTTCGCGATAAGGCCGGAGCCCTTGCGGACTTGCTGCTTGAGCCCGTCGACGACCGACGCGTTGACGGACGAACCGAACCTCACCCAGTCGCCGCTCGCGGCAAACGCGGCAGGTTTGAATCCTGTTGCGTCCGGGTTATACCCGCCCACAATCACGTTCAGCCTCGCGGCGGCGCCGGATTCGCCGTCAACGCTCCATTGGCTCGTTCCGGCGGGCACGCTGAATGATGTTTCGACAGCGCCGTTCTTCACGTTGAGCGTAAACGCGCGGTCGGCGGTGACTGTGACTGTGACCGGGTCTTTCGCACTGACACGTTTTTGCGCCGTCAGAGATACGCGGTTCTGGGCGCCGTTGTGCTGCATCCAAAGGTCGCTGACGCCGTGTTCTTCGGCAAGCCTGATGTTCCAATTGATCGCGTTCTCCGGTGCATTCATCCGAACACCGATGACATCCTCCAGAATGATCCCGACGGACAGGCAGCCCGTCCAGCCCGCGAAATTGGACCTCGACCCGGCGTCGATACCTTGTTTCAAATATTCCGACGAATAGTTTTCCCAGACGGAAGCCACGGATACGCCGTTTTTCCCCGTTTTTCCAGCCTGATAAACGCCGGATACGCTCGTCAGATGGCGTATCGCTTCTTCAAACTCCAGGTCGGTATAGCCATTTTCCTCAAGGCCCTTTATGTACTGATACGACGTCGGCGCCCAATACGCCCCGCGCCAGTAACCCCCACCGGGCACATAACGCGGGTCGTCATAGGCGGTCGTCGCCAGGCCGTAAGGCCGGAACATCTTCTGCGAGTTGTTTCCGTGGTAGCTGATCAGGTCGGCGGCCTGCTGCGGCGTGGCGACATGCGCGGCCAGCGCCCAAAGCGTCGTCGGCGTGGAAACGTTTGTGTGCGTCACGCCGTCCGCGTCGAGGTTCGAGAACATTTTCGTGTTTTCATCCCACATCTTATCGGAGATCAGCTTGGAAATCCGCGCGTGTTCCGATTTGAAGAACGCTTCGTCCTGCGTTTTGCCCATCGCCCCGGCAATTTTTGCGAGATACCAGGCAAACTGCGCCTGTTGCAGGCTCAAGTCGTTATACGTCTGATCTCCGTTTGATTCCGGGTTGGAACCGTCGTAGGGCGCGCCTTGATTGTACGTGTTGTCAAGGCCGTTTCCATAGCCGTTTTGTTTGCCGTACAGCCCATTTTCCAGCTTCTTTACGCGCTCGATGAAGTTGTAATGGGCCACAAGGCGCTCAAAAACTGTCTTGCCTTTTATGACTTTGTCAAACCGCGAGACATCGCCGTGGATCATGTAGTTTTCCCACTCGGCCCATGCCCACAACGGCGGGTTTGTCGAGCGTATATCGGCGTAGCCCAAACCATTGAACCCACCCGTGGGAGACCATCTGTCAGATCCGGTCGTCGCGTTGATCTCACGCGAGATATACCCGTCGCTTTCGTCGTCCGTGTCATATTGGTTCATATAGAAGTTATCCAGCGAAGTCAGCACGGGGAATTGATTCATGCCCCACTTGTCAAACATCATCATAAACAGGGTGTCCCAGGCGTATATGTACTCGCTGAACGCCGCATCCACGAAGTACGGCTGCTCGGGATTCATGCCCACGCCCGCGCGTTTGATGTTGCTTTTGTGAATCTGCCACGTCGCGTTGTAGATCTCTTCCCATTCGGGATGTTCGGTGAAACGGACTTTGGGCAGGTCGCTCATATCGATCACATATCCGTTCGCGAGGACCTCGGATGTCGCCGAAACAACTTTCACGGCGCACGTTCTCTCAACACCGCCCAGCGCGGCGGTTATCACCGCGTCGCCCGCTTTCACCCCTGTGACCTTGCCGGCCGCGTCAACCGACGCCACGCCCGGGGCGCTAGACGACCACGCGACGCCGCTGCCCGGCAAGGCCGTGATTGTCTCGGAATCGCCGGCGCGCACCGCTATGTTTGTCTTGTCAATGGCAAACTTGTTGCTGAGCGAGGCCGCGAAGATAAACGTACTGCCGTTGCCGCCGCCGACATTGTCGGCGGTCAACGTCTGGCGCACAATGGCGTCCTGTGTACCCGGCAAAACGACAATATTGATGCGGAATACCGCGTTGTGATCTGCGTTGCTGAACGACGTCGAATAGAGCGTATTGTCGCCGACAATGAAATCCAGACGGGCCGTGCCTCTCCAGTTTCCGCTGTATACGCTCAAAACCCGCGTCTGCGCGCTGGCCTTCACTTTAAATTCCAAATAGTTGCCAACACCGCGAATCGTAAGGCCATACCGGTCTTTTATGGCGGGCGCGGTGGCGTCGGCGTCGGTCGCACTGAACGTTATGCGTCCGTCGTCGATATAGCCGAACGCGCCTGCCGACGGGTTGGCGACAGCGCTGTTGTCGCGTCTGAAGCCGTAAAGCCCGGCGCCGTCCGCTTTTTTGGCGTAGTTCGTTTCGGAATTCTGCGAAAGCTGGAACCAGTCCACATCGCCGTTTGCCGTGAGGTCTACGGCGTAAAACTGCGAGCCGCCGCCTGTGTCGAACGTGTACAGCGAACCTTCGGCGGTTTCCGCCGCGGCAATCACCCGCCCGGGCGACGGCACGGAGACCATCGCAGCAGCGAGGAACACCGCAAGGAATTTCTTGAACTTTCTCAACATTGTGCAAACTTTCCCTTCCAATATTTGTTTTTCGCGTGTCTAAAAGGTATGCTTTTTTGACATTTTTATCCATTTGACGGCGCGTACAACCAAATCCGGACGTCTATCTCTGTTTGATAGACGTCCGGATTTTTGGTATTTTTTGGTATTTTACCCGGCGAGCGTATTCAGATCTGTCAGCGGCCTGTACTGGCCGTCCCAGATGTAGAACCGGTAGCTTGCGGCGTTCTCGGGCTTGGCGAGCGCCGCGACGACCATTGTGTAATTGGTCGCAGCCGCCGGCACCGCGGTGGTGTCAAGCCCGATCAGCCTGCCGTCGATGTCGTAGCTGGCGGCGATCAGAAGCGCGTCGCCATCCGGCGCCGGATCGTTCTTGATGATCGCGAACTCCGGCGAATACCGGCCGGCCTCGACCTCAGCCGCCGATTGATAGATCCGATAGCCGTCGTCGATCGAGAGGTTCGGCGCAAGCGCGCGCGTGATGTCAAAGCAGTCGACGTTGCCGCCGCTCGCGGTGATGTTGAGCCTCAGCCTGTGCTCGCCGGCCGTCAGCGGAACCGTGACCGGACTTGCCGCCCATACCCAGTTCTGCCAGCCGCCTGTCAGGCCGCCCTGGAAGGCGGAGACGGTGGCCCCGTCCACGAGGATGTCCAGACGCCCGCCGGTGCCGCTGTTGCCCGCGTAGCGGAACAGGAACTCGTATACACCGCTCCTGGCGACGTCAATGTAGTACGTCACGGAACCGCCCGCGTCCATATAGCCGAGGTCCCTGCCGCCGCTGGCGTTTGTGCCGCTCTCGGCCTGCGGACTCCCGGTCTTCTCGTTGAAATCCTCGCCCTCGATGCGGATGGTCCCGGCCGCCGGAACCGGCGTGACATTGATCTCGCTTGCGACAAACAGCTTGCGCGAACGCAGGGTCGTATAGAGGATATCCTTCATGTTCTCGCGGAGCTGTTCCTCTGTGAGCGTACCGGCGGTGACAGCCGCCGTCACCGTGGACGGACTGCCGCTGGACATCTTGATGTCGTTTCCGGCCGCGGCTTCTCTGGCGTTGTTGGACCCGTTGCCCCAGTCGGTCATCATGATGCCGTGCCAGCCCCACTCGCCGGTCGGGATGCCGGTGATCAGATCCCAGCGCTCGGACGTCTCGACGCCGTTCATCAGGTTGTAGGACGACATGATGCAGAACGGGTCGCTC
>JAITDM010000241.1 GCA_031282535.1 Oscillospiraceae bacterium | reverse complement strand
GGCGGGAGGGCGGGGGCGGCGAGGGAGAGGGAGAATTCGCCGCCTTGGGCGCTCACCCGGAGGGTGTCGCCGGGCTTCGCGCGGCCGTCCAGCATGCGCTCCGCCACCGCGTCCTCAATCGCCGATTGGATCGCGCGCCGCAGCGGGCGGGCGCCGTAGACGGGGTCGAACCCCCGCTCGGCCAGCAGGTCGAGCGCCGTGTCGTCCGTCTCCAGCGTGACGCCGAGAGACGCCACGCGCTGCGCCACCTGACGGATCATCCGCGCAGCCACCTGGCGGATGTCCTCCCGCGTGAGCTGGTGGAACACGATGATCTCGTCAATGCGGTTCAAAAACTCCGGCCTGAAGGCGCGCCGCAGGTCGGTCATCACCGCCGAACGCAGCTCCACGGCGCTCAGTGTCTCCCGCTCGGAGGTGGTAAAGCCCATCCGCCCGCGCTCCGTGATGCTGCGCGCACCCACGTTGGACGTCATGACCACAATGCTGTTCTTGAAATCCACGCGGCGGCCCTGGCTGTCCGTCAAAATGCCGTCCTCTAGAATCTGTAAAAGGATGTTGAACACGTCGGGGTGCGCCTTCTCAATCTCGTCGAACAAGATGACGCTGTACGGCCGGCGGCGCACCTTCTCGGTGAGCTGGCCGCCCTCTCCAAACCCGACGTACCCGGGCGGCGAGCCGATCAGCTTGCTCACCGTGTGCTTTTCCATAAACTCCGACATGTCGACGCGCAGCATCGCGTTCTCGTCGCCAAACAGCGCCTCGGCCAGCGCGCGGCACAGCTCCGTCTTGCCCACGCCCGTGGGCCCGAGGAAGATGAACGAGCCGATCGGCCGCTTCGGGTCCCCCAGCCCCACGCGCCCGCGCCGGATCGCGCGGGCCACGGCGCTCACCGCCTCGTTTTGCCCGATGACACGGCCGTGCAGCGTCTCCTCCATCTTGAGCAGCCGCTCGGACTCGCACTCGGTCAGACGGGTGACCGGAATGCCGGTCCAGCCGGACACCACGGCGGCCACCTCGGCCTCGCCCACCTCGCCGGACTGCCGGGACTGCGCGTCCTGCCACGACGCGCGCTCGGCCTCGATCTCGGTGCGCAGGGCCTTCTCTTGGTCGCGCAGCCGCGCGGCCCGCTCGAAGTCCTGCATGTGGACGGCCTCCTCCTTCTCCTGCGACAGCTTCTGCACCCGCTCCTCGCGCTCCTTGAGATCGAACGGCGCCGTGAGGCTCTGCAGACGCAGCCGGCTGGCCGCCTCGTCGATGACGTCGATGGCCTTGTCCGGCAGCTGCCGGTCGGAGATGTAGCGCGTGGACATCACGACCGCCGCCTCGATGGCCGCGTCGGAGATCTTCACCTTGTGGTGGGCCTCGTAGCGGTCGCGCAGACCCTTCAAAATGGCGACGGTCTCCTCTTGGGATGGCTCGCCCACCGTGACCGGCTGGAAGCGGCGCTCAAACGCGGCGTCCTTTTCAATGTATTTGCGGTATTCGTCCAGCGTCGTCGCGCCGATCACCTGGATCTCCCCGCGCGAGAGCGCCGGCTTTAAGATGTTGGCCGCGTCGATCGCGCCCTCGGCGGCGCCGGCGCCGATCACCGTGTGGATCTCGTCGATGAACAAAATCACATTGCCGGCCCGGCGGATCTCCTCCATCGCGGCCTTGATGCGCTCCTCGAACTCGCCGCGGTACTTCGTGCCCGCCACCATGCCGGAGAGATCCAGCGTCACGACGCGCTTGTCGCGCAGGTTCTCCGGCACCTCGCTGGCCACGATCTTCTGCGCCAGCCCCTCGGCGACGGCCGTCTTGCCCACGCCCGGCTCCCCGATCAGCACCGGGTTGTTCTTCGTCCGGCGCGAAAGAATCTGGATGATGCGCTGGATCTCGGCGTCCCGCCCGATGATCGGGTCCAGCCGCCCCTCCCGCGCGTAGTCGGTGAGGTCGCGCCCGAACTGGTTGAGCGTCTTGGTCTCCCTGTGCCGCCCGCGGGACTGGCCCCGCCCGCCGTCGTCGGGGCCGATGCCGGCGCCCTGGCGGGACGGCTCCGCGCCCAGCGTGCCCACGATGTCCTGATACAGCCGGCGGATGTCCACCCCCATCGCGATCAGCAGCCGCGCGGCGACGGAGTCGGATTCGTGCAAGACGCCCAGCAGCAGGTGCTCGGTGCCCACATAGCTGTGCCCCATGCGCCCCGCCTCGGCAAACGCCAGCTCAATGATCCGCTTGGACCGGGGCGTGAGCCCCTGCACCGGCGTCTGGTTGGGCTCCCCCTGGCCCACGGCCTCTATCACCTGTTTGCGCACCGCGTCCGCCGTGACCTCCGCACCCCGGAGCGCGTGGGCGGCCACGCCCTCCTCCTCCAACAAAAGACCCAGCAGCAGGTGCTCGCTGCCCACATAGCCGTGCCCCAGCTCGGCCGCCGCCTGGTGCGACAGCCGGATCGCGGCCTGCGCCCGATCGGTGAATCGATTCTCATACATCGTTACGTTTCCACTCCTTTACATGATCCGCTAAGGCGGCGCGGACCGCGCCCGCCCGCGCCGCGTCGCGCGCGGCGGCATCCAGCGTCTGTCCGGCCGCGCGTGCCAGCACGCCGGGCTGGATGTCGCGCAGCAAGTCGTTCAGCCGCGCCATCGGCACCGGAGGCAACTCCCCCTCGGCCACGCCCCAGCGCAGGTCGGACAGCAGCCGCATCGCCTCCTCGCCGGGGAGCAGCCGCGCGTGGGCGAGCAGCCCCCAGGCGCGCCAGACCCTGTCCTGGAACCGCACCGGCCGCTGGGTCTTAAACCGAGCCCGCAGGGCCCGCTCCTGCTCGACAATGCGCTCCACCACAATCGTCACGCGGCTGATGATCTCCGATTCGGCGAGACCCATCGTGGCCTGGTTCGACACCTGGTACAGCGCCCCCTGGACCTGGGACCCCTCCCCGTAGAGGCCGCGCACGGCCAGCCCCATCTTGCCGACGGCCGCGATGATCTCCCGGATCGCGCCGCTCTCCGTGAGCGCCGGCAGGTGCAGCATCACGCTGGCGCGCAGGGCGGTGCCGAGGTTCGTCGGGCAGGAGGTGAGATAGCCGAAATCCCCGTCAAAGGCATACGGCAGCCCGCCGTCGATGACCTCGTCCACGCGCTGCGCCTCCTGCATGCGCTCCTCCAGACAGAGCCCGGGGCCGATGGTCTGGATGCGGATGTGGTCCTCCTCCCCGACCATCACGCTGACGCCGCGCTCCTCCGAGAGGATCACGCCGTGCGGCCGGTCCGAGCCGGCAAACTCGGGGGAGATCAGATGTTTTTCGACCAGCACCCGCGCCTCCAACCGGTTCTCCTTCGTCAGGCGCACCGTGTGAAACCGCGCGCCGCCGGCCAGCGGCCGGAACAGCCCGGAGACCTTCTCCAAAATCTCCTCGGCCTGCTCGTCGCTCATCCGGTCCGGGAAGGGGATGTCGGCGAGGTTGCGGGCCAGCCGGATGCGCGTGCTCACCGCGATGTCGTCGTACACATCCCGGCGCGCCTCCTCCTTTTTTCTGTCAACCGCCATGCCTCACACCTC
>JAITDM010000220.1 GCA_031282535.1 Oscillospiraceae bacterium | reverse complement strand
GAATGGAGAATTGAGAATGGAGAATTGAGGACGGGGGTTGAGGGGTTGCGGCGGGTTAGGAGTTCGCGCAGGCCCATGATCAGCAACAGTAGGCCAAATAGACGGCGCAGGCAGGCGCCGTCGATGTTTTGTGCGAGCAGAGCGCCCAGCGCGGCGGTCACGAGCCCGCCGGCCGCCGCGGGCAGAACGGTCGACCAGTCGACGCCGCGGGCCCGGATGTGGCCCCAGAGCGCCGCCAGAGCGGCGGGCAGAAAACAGAGAAGGCCCGCGCCCTGTACGGCCTGCTGGGAGAGCCCTGTCAGCGACAGATAGAGCATGAGCGGCGCGCCGCCGCCGAGGCCGCACCCCGCGAGGAGCCCGGCCGCAAGCCCCACCAGCGCGCCGATGAACGGATTCATGGGAGCAGACACCGCGCCCCTCCGTACAGCAGGAGCAGCCCCAGCGCGCGCCGCAGCAGCGGGGCGGGCAGGCGCCGGAAACACGGCCCGGCCAGCAGGCCGCCGGCGAACCCGCCCAGCAGACAGGGCCACGTCTCCGCGAAGGGCAGCGCGCCGCGCAGCCCGTACAGGAGCGCGGAGAACAGACACAGCGGGGTGATGACGGCCAGGGAGGTCGTCATGGCCGTCTTGTCCGCCAGCCCGGCCCACCGGCGCAGCAGCGGCGCCAGCAGCAGCCCGCCGCCGGCGCCGAAGAGCCCGGTGCACACCCCGGCCGCCGCGCCGGCCGCCGCACATCGGATCCCCTTGGGTACGCGCATGGACATGCCCCTTTCCGGTGGGGTGTCCCGCCGCCGCCGGCGCGGAGGCGCCCCGTTTGTCATGGGTAGTCTGTACCGGGGGCGCGCAGCCTATGCAAATCTGTGCGGAGAATGGTCAAACCCCAAGGGACGGACCCTTGGGGTTTGTAAATTCCATCAGAAGGGGATGATGGCGCCTTTGCGGGGGCTGGCCGGCCCCCAAATGTCGCCGCGCGCAACGATTGACCGTCTTGTAACATCTCCGGCGCCCGTCGGCCCGGTTTGCATCCCTCCCCGTCTGTCGTGTCCGGTGGATCACCAGCGAACCCAGTATATCCGAGAGGTGTTACGAAAGTATGAATCTCTGTTAAGGAACCATGAAGTGCCAATGAATGTTTTGTGAATTTTGCTCATCAACCCTACCAGGCCCCCAAAATCGCCGCCGTCAATCGATGAAGTCGATCCGGTCCGGCTCCAGCGGGTGGGCCTCCTTGGTGGCCGCGGGCACGCCGATGGCGATGGCGACGGCGAAGCTGTGCCCCGGCGGGAATTTGAGCCGCCGGTTGAATTCCTCGCCGCGCGGGCCGGCGAAGGCGTTGTCCGGCAGGCCGAGGATCACGCTGCCGAGGCCCAGCGCGTGCGCCGCCAGGGCCAGGGTCTGCACGGCGATGCCGCAGTCGAGACGCGCCCAGCGGCCGGCGGCCTCGCAGCTTACAAAGATGACAAGGGACGCGCCATAGAAAATATCCCCCAGGTCCTCTCCAATCTGCTGGATGGTCTCCGCGTTGATCTCGGCCAGCAGGGCGGTGTCGCGCGTCACGGAAAAATGCCACGGTTGGGCGTTGCGGGCGCTGGGGGCGGCCACGGCGGCCGTCAGCAGCGCGTCGATCTGTTCGTCGGTCAGCGGCTGCGGCTGGTACGCGCGGATGCTGCGCCGGTCGGCGATGGCGGACAGTACGGGGTTGCTCATTCAAATCATCCTCTCTGTTCTGTGCGGGCGGGCGCCTCCGGCAGCAGCGATCAGACGCTTCTAGGCGTTGCGCCTGTACGGCTGCCGGGCCCGCCGCCGGATCCATTTTGTGGTACCATAGTATCACTTCTGACATATCTTTTCAATAGGCAAACTATATATTTGTGCGGCCCGGCGCAGCCCCTTTGCGCGGTTTTTCTTGACAGGATTCCGGCCGTTCATATATAATACAAGTGTTTATAGGACCCGGCGGCAGCCCGCCGGAGATCTTCACAAGGTGGTGTCCGATTTGCTCCGAACCTATCAGCCCAAAAAGCGGCAGCGCGCCAAGGAACACGGTTTCAGAAAGCGCATGGCCACGAGAAGCGGCCGGAAGATTCTTTCCAGCCGCCGTGCCAAGGGCCGCCGCGTCCTCTCGGCCTGAGATGCGCCACACAGAGCCGCTGCGTCTCAACCGGGACTTTAAGCGGACCTACGCGCGCGGCCGCTCCCTGGCGGGCCCCCTGCTGGCGCTGTACGCGCGGCCCAACCGGTCGGCGCGGACGCGCCTGGGGCTCACAGTGGGGGCGAAACTTGGCAAAGCGGTGCGGCGCAACCGGGTGCGCCGCCGCATCAAAGAGGCCTACCGTCTGAGCGAGCACCGTTTCCGCCCGGGGCACGACCTCGTGGTGGTGGCGCGTGTCCGGGCCGGGGGGGCCACCTACGCCGAGCTGGAGCGGGAGCTCCTGCGCCTGATGGCGCGCCTCGGGCTTGTGGTGGCGCCATGAAGCGGGTGCTGCTGGCCCTCATCCGGTTTTACCGGCGGTCCATCTCCCCGCTGCGGCCGCCCACCTGCCGGTTTGTGCCCACCTGCTCGGAGTACGCCCTGGAGGCCGTCACCCGGTACGGCGCGGCGCGCGGCGCTTGGCTTGCGTTGCGCCGCGTTTTGAAGTGTCATCCTTTTCACGCCGGCGGGTATGATCCCGTCCCCTGAGCGCGGCCCGGTCAGTGGCCGCGCGTTTCACCGGTCCGCGCCCGCGCCGGGCGGCGCGGATCTCCAATAGGGCCCGGGCGGGACGTTCCGGGTCACAAACTTTACTGATGTGGGTGGTTGTCGGCTTTGGGTCAAATTATCGATGTGCTCATCTATCAGCCCTTTTCGTGGTTGCTGCGCGTGCTGTACGAATTCAGCGGTTCCTACGGGTTGGCGCTCGTTCTGTTTGCGCTTGTGACAAAGATCATTCTGCTTTACTTCTCTGCCCGCGGCAAAAAGGCCATGATGCGGACCCAACGCCTCCAGCCGAAGATCAAGGAGCTGGAAAAGCAGTACGGCGCCGACAAACAAAAATACCAAATGGCCGTGCAGAAACTCTATCAGGACGAGAACGTCTCGATGATGGGCGGCTGCCTCTGGTCGCTGTTGCCGTTTCCCATCTTTATGGCGCTCTACACCGTCATCCGCCAGCCGTTCACGCGGCTGATGGGCCTCACGGCGGAGCAGCTCGACAGGATCGGCCAGTTCTTGTCCGGTTTCGGCGTCGACGTGGCGGCGACGGATCCATACCGGGAACTGATGCTCTCCAGCCGGTTGGGAGAGCACATGGGGCAGCTGCCCGCCGACATCGCCGCGATGCCGCTCATCGACATCAACTACAACTTCCTGGGCCTCAATTTGGCCGACAAGCCGTCGCTGCAGCTGTCTTGGCTGATTTTCATCCCCATCATCTCGGGTGCGACGGCCTTCCTGTCCATGTGGATCGCGCAGAAGATCTCCAAACAGCCGGCCATGCAGGGCGGCCAGGCCAAGATGACGATGTTCCTGATGCCGCTGGTCTCCGTCTGGTTCGGCTTCGGTTTCCCGGGGCTGCTTGGCATCTACTGGATCGCCCAGAACGTCTTCGGCATCGCCCAGGACGTCTTCCTCACCAAATATTACAACAAAATCTTCGAGCGGGAAGACGCCGAGCGCGCCGCGTTGGAGGCGCGCCGGAAGGCGGCCGAAGAGGCCATGCGGGAGGAGCAGCGCCAGCGCCGCGCCGCCGCCATGGAGGCAAAGCACCAAAAACGCAAGCCGGGGCAGACCGTCTATAAAATCAAAAACAAACCCAAGCCGAAAAACAGCGGGCCGGAGGCGGACGATTGACGAAACCCCTGTCCATCGCCCGCCCGCCGAGAGAGGATTGGTCAGACATATGGAGACATATCTGGAAAAAACTGGAAGGACAATCGACGCGGCCATACAGGCCGCCCTGGACGAGTTGCATCTCGACCGGGACCAGGTGACGGTGGAGGTCCTGGAGAAGCCCAAGACCGGCTTCTTGGGGATCGGCGGCGCTTTGGCGCGCGTGCGGGTCTCCTATGTGCGTTCCCGCGCCGCGAAGGCGGAGGAATTTTTGACGGGGTTGCTGACGCGGCTTCAGTCCGCCGCGACCGTTCGCATCGAGGAGGCGGCGGACGGCACGCTGAGCATCGAACTGCTCGGGTCCGGTCTCGGGTTCCTGATCGGACACAGGGGGGACACGCTGGACGCCATCCAGCACCTTGTCAATTACGCGGTCAACCGGGGGGATGAACACCCCGCCCGCGTGACGATCGACGCGGAAAATTACCGGGCGAAGCGCGTGGAGGCCCTGCAGCGGCTGGCCAAGAAGATGGCCGCCAAGGCGCTCAAGTACCGGAAGAACTTGTCTCTTGAGCCCATGAACTCCTACGAGCGGCACATCATCCACGCGGCGCTGCAGGACATGGAAGGCGTCTCCACCCGCTCCATCGGCGTGGAGCCGCACCGCCGCGTTGTGGTCGTGTGCGAGGGAGTGGTCCGGCCGACGGGTCCGCGCCCGCCCCGCAGCGACAAGCCCCGTCAATTCGGCGGACGGCCTCAGTTCGGCGAGCGGCCTCCGTTCGGCGGACGCACCCAGGGCGGCGAGCGGCCTCCATTTGGCGGACGCACCCAGGGCGGCGAGCGGCCCCCGTTCGGCGGGCGCACCCAGGGCGGCGAACGGCCTCCGTTTGGCGGGCGTTCCCAGGGCGGCGAACGGCCCCCGTTCGGCGGACATACCCAGGGCGGCGGACGGCCGCAGGGCGGCGGGTTCCAGGGCCGCCAGGGCGGCGGCTACGGGCGGCCGGACAGGCCGGACAATCGTCCCGGCGGCCCCGGCGGATACAGGCGCCCCGACGCGCCCAGGCCCGGCGGCGGCGCGCCCCGGCCGGGCGACGCACCCCGGACACAGCCATTCACACCGCCTGGGAACCCCCGTCCGTACGACAGGATCTCCGGCGCGCCGCCCGAAACGGACGACGAATAATCCACAATCTTACATCGGTCTCGCAGTATCGGGCCGCGCCTTGGCCCCGGCCGGGACGCTTGCGAGGGAGGGACGGTATGCGATTGGAACTCAGCCCCAAACAGTTTAGACGGCTGTTGGACATGGTGTATATCGGGAATTGGATCCTCAATTCCACCCGCAGCGAAGACCGCATCACCGACTACGACGAGGTGGCGAGTCTCGTGTTCGGCCTGTGGGAGAAGGAGGGCCTCACGGCGCTCGTCGAACACATGGGGGAGAGCGTCATCCCGTCCCGCGCGTTTGCGGAGGGCGGGATCCACGAGGCCATCATGGACTATGAAGACACGGTGTTTTTCGAGATCCTGGCCGAGGAGCTGGCGCGGCGCGACATGCAGGAGGCGTCGGTGGACCAGGACGACGTGGAGGAGCTGAACGAGCGGATCACGGCCTACATCGCGGAGTTTGAGCGAAACGGCACCGACAACATCTCCCTGAATTTATAGGGACTGTTGACAGCCCCTGCGTTTGTGCCGCACAGGTGAGACAAGCGAAAAAAGGCCCGGGACGTGAGTCCCGGGCTTTGTGTTCAACGGACGAATCAGAGCTGTTCGAGGCCCTTGATACAGGCAGCACACACCACTTTGCCTTTGTAGTCCACCGTGTTGTGGTCTTCTCCGCAGAAGATGCAGGAGGGTTCATATTTCTTTAGTACGATGGAGGCGCCCTCCACGTAAATTTCCAAGCTGTCTTTCTCCCCGATGTTCAGGTTGCGGCGCAGCTCGATGGGCAGGACAATCCGTCCGAGCTCATCTACCTTCCTCACGATACCGGTTGATTTCATCGTCATGTCCCTCCGTAAAATGGTAGAAGAATGCCGGATTCTTCTGTACACTTCATATTATAGCAGAATTCATAAAAATGTCAATGCCGTTGTAATAATATGGATAAAAATGTTTCCAAGAAAATAAAGTAATAAACTGAAAAAATATAGAAATTCAAATCTCTCACAAAAAAAGCAAAAAAAACCGAGAATCATTGTGCGAGAAAGGTTTCAAGGCGTGGATAAATTTTCCGTACGCGATTCCCAATTGCCGAAAGACATAAAAAGTTCAAAGAAATCCCAAAAAAGAACGAAAATGGCAGGAAAAATTTTTACTTTCATGGAAGTTTTTTCGCAAAATTGGAAAAAACGGAACTGGATATTTTGTCAAATTCCCTGTTTTTCTGCGCGGTAAAACCGTGCCATGCGAAATACCGCGCGCGCCGTGCTGCGGCGGCCGGACAGACATGCCGCCCCGGGCCGGGACATACACTGGCAGTGGCCGGCGTTTCGGCTGGGAAGAGGGGTCGTTTTGTGGTCTTGTCCTGGGTGTGGATTTGCATGGTGGGGGTGTCGGTCCTGTGCGCCCTGCTGACGGGCCGGACAGAGGCGCTGTCCCGCGGGGTGGTGGAGGGCGCTTCGGCGGCGGTGGAGCTCTGCGTGGCCATGGGCGGGGTCCTGTGCCTTTGGAGCGGCGTGATGGAGGTCATGCGCCGGAGCGGGCTGGCCCGGGCGCTGGCTCGGGCGTTGCGCCGGCCGCTGGAGAGGTTGTTTCGCGCCGCGCGGGGCGACAGGGAGGCCATGGAAGCGCTCTCGGCCAACCTCTCGGCCAACTTGCTCGGGCTTGGCAATGCGGCCACGCCGCCGGGCCTTGCGGCCGCCCGGCGCCTGCGCGCGCTGTCGGGCGGGACGGGAGCGGCCTCGGACGCCCTGTGCATGCTGGTGGTGCTGAACGCCGCGTCGCTCCAGCTCGTCCCGGTCACCGTGGCAGGGGTGCGCGCGGCGGCGGGCGCGGCGGCGCCCTTTGACATCCTGCCGGCGGTGTGGATCAGTTCCGCCGCCTCCGTGGCTGTGGGGATTCTGTCGGCCAGACTGCTGGCCCGGGTGTGGCCGGTATGAACGCGGTGTTTGCGTTGTCCGTGCCGCTCATCCTGCTGTGCGCGGGCGGCTGGGCCATGCACCGGGGCGTGGACCTGGCGGGTGCGCTGACGGCGGGCGCCGGCGACGGCTTGCGGGTGCTCGCGCGCATCCTGCCCACGCTCGTGATGCTGCTCACCGGCATTCACATGCTGCGCGCGTCGGGTGCGCTGGATCTGGCGACGCGTCTGCTGGCTCCCTGGCTGGGGCGGGCGGGCATCCCGGCGGCGTGCGCGCCGCTGGTGCTCCTGCGCCCGTTCAGCGGCAGCGGCGCGTTGGCCATGGGCGCCGAACTGATGAGGACATACGGCGCCGATTCGCCGGTCGGCCGGACGGCGGCCGTGATGCTGGGTTCCAGCGAAACCACATTTTACGCGGTGGGCGTCTACTTCGGCGCCGCAGGTGTCGTTCGCGGCCGCTATACGCTCGTCGCGGCGCTGCTGGCCGACATCGCGGGCTTTTTGGCGGCGGCCTGGAGCGCCCGTTGGCTCTTCCCAGCGTAAAATCGACCCAGTCCCTACATTTTACTATATCGGCGGTTTATTGGAAAAAGCAAGAAACATATGGATGATAGTGTAAGTTAACTGACAATACAGTCGAAATTGTAAAGAAAGTTTCCGCATTTTCCGCGAAAAAAGGCGGCCGGCTCCGGGCCTGCGGGTCCCGGCCGGCGCCGCAGCCTGCGGCGAAGCAAAAAAATTCCTTGCAAACGGGACGGATCATTGGTAGGATAAAAAAGAACGAAGGGGCCGCGGCCGCGGACGGAGTCCGGGGGTGCCCCGGGCGGGACAGGCCCCCGCAAAAACGGGTTGGACGGAGGAAGCGCGGATGCAAAATACCGAGAAGACAATGGAGAAGATCGTGTCGCTGTGCAAGGGGCGCGGGTTTGTGTTCCCCGGCAGCGAGATCTACGGCGGGCTGGCCAACACTTGGGACTACGGGCCGCTGGGCGTGGAGTTCAAAAACAATGTGAAACGGGCCTGGTGGAAGAAGTTTGTGCAGGAATCCCCGCACAACGTGGGGCTCGACAGCGCCATTTTGATGAACCCCCAGGTGTGGGTGGCCTCCGGCCATGTGGGCGGCTTTTCCGACCCGCTGATGGACTGCAAGGCCTGCAAGACCAGGCACCGGGCGGACAAGCTGATCGAAGACGCCGGCGAAAACCCCGCGGGCTGGGACTTTGCCCGCATGACGGACTACATCCGGGACCACGGCATCGCATGCCCGGACTGCGGCGCGCACGATTTCACCGACATTCGCACCTTCAACCTGATGTTCAAGACCTTCCAGGGTGTGACGGAGGACGCCAAGAACGAGATCTTCCTGCGCCCCGAGACCGCGCAGGGGATCTTTGTACAGTTTAAAAACATCCAGCGCGCCACCCGCCGGAAGATTCCCTTCGGCGTGGCGCAGATCGGCAAGTCGTTTCGCAACGAGATCACGCCCGGCAATTTCACGTTCCGCACGCGGGAATTCGAACAGATGGAACTGGAGTTCTTCTGCCGACCCGGCACGGACCTCGAATGGTTTGCCTATTGGAAGGACTACTGCCGGCAGTGGCTGCTGGGCCTCGGCCTGCAGGAGGAGAACCTGCGCCTGCGCGACCACGAACAAGCCGAGCTGTCGCACTATTCGACCGCCACGACCGATTTTGAGTTCCTGTTCCCGTTCGGCTGGGGCGAGCTCTGGGGCATCGCCGACCGCACCGATTTCGACCTCACCCAGCACCAGACGCACGCGGGCGAGTCGATGGAATACTTCGATCAGGAGCGGGACGAAAAATACATCCCCTACGTCATCGAGCCCTCCCTCGGCGCCGACCGCGTGGCCCTGGCGTTTCTGATCGACGCCTACGACGAGGAGGTCGTGGACGCGGAGAAGAACGACGTGCGCACCGTGCTGCGCCTTCACCCGGCGCTGGCCCCCTTCAAGGCCGCCGTGCTGCCGCTGTCGCGGAAACTGACGGACGAGGCCCGCCCGGTGTACGAGGCGCTGGCCAGGACCTGCATGGCGGATTTCGACGACGCCGGCTCCATCGGCAAGCGCTACCGCCGGCAGGACGAGATCGGCACGCCGCTGTGCGCCACCTTCGACTTCGACTCCCTGGAGGACCGCCGCGTCACGGTCCGGGACCGCGACACCATGGCGCAGGAACGGATCCCCATTGAGGCGCTGGCCGACTACGTCCGCGACAGGACGGCCTACTAACGTGGGTTGCGCCGGCAACCCACAACCCAGATGCTTGCTGCCGCTTCGCGGCCACAAGGGACGAAAGACGAGGAGGGTCGATTTTGGGAAAGACAGAAGAGCTGAGGCTGCTGGCGGAACAGATCCGGGTGGCGGCGCTGGAGGAATTCGCGGCGCTGGGCTTCGGGCACATTGGCGGGGCGCTGAGCCTGGTGGAGACGCTGGCCGTGCTCTACGGCGGCGCGATGCGTGTGGACCCGGCGCGGCCGGAATGGGCGGAGCGCGACCGGCTCGTGGTGTCGAAGGGGCACGCGGGGCCGGCGGTGTACGCGACGCTGGCGCTAAAGGGCTATTTCCCGCAGGAGGAGCTGCTGACGCTGAACAAGCCGGGAACGCGCCTGCCCTCGCACTGTGACAGGCTGAAGACGCCCGGGATCGACATGACGACGGGGTCGCTGGGGCAGGGCATGTCGACGGCGTGCGGGCTGGCGCTGGGGCAGCGGATGGACGCCTCGCGCGCGCGAACGTTTTTGATTTTGGGGGACGGGGAATGCGACGAGGGACAGGTGTGGGAAGGCGCGCTGTTCGCGCCGCACTACAAGCTGGACAACCTGATCGCGTTTTGTGACAACAACGGCCAGCAGCTCGACGGCTATGTGAAGAACGTGCTCGACACGGGGGACCTGGCGGCGAAGTTCGCGGCCTTCGGGTGGTACACGCAGACGGTGGACGGGCACGATGTGGAGGCGCTGGACGCGGCGGTGGCGCGCGCGCTGGCCGCAGAGGGCGCGCCCTCGATGATCGTGCTGAAGACCGTGAAGGGCAAGGGCTGTCCGTTTGTGGAGGGGCATGAGTTCAACCACCATGTCCAGTTTACAAAGGCGGAGATGGACGGGGCGCTGGCGGGCGCCCGGGCGGTGCTGGAGGCCGCGGAGGCGGCTGTGAGAGGGGGCGCGCAGGCATGAGTGTGATTGTGAAGGCGGCG
>JAITDM010000210.1 GCA_031282535.1 Oscillospiraceae bacterium | reverse complement strand
GACGCGTGCGCATGATGTCCGGGTAGGCGGCGTATTCCGCCTCGATGGCCTTGTAGCGCGACACGGCGCCCTCGGCCTCGTTGATGCGCCGCTGCTTGTAAGCCTCGGCGTCGTTGACCAGCTTGACCGCCTCGCCGTTTGCGATGGGCAGGCGTTCGTTTTCGTACTTCATGGCCTCGTTGATCTTGGATTGCTGCTCCTCCTTCGCGGAGGAGACGTCCAAAAACGCCTCCCGCACCGGGTCCGGCGGCATGGCGTCCTGGAGCTGTACGCCGGTGATGAGGATCCCCATCTCGTACTTGTCACAGATCGCCTGCAGGTCGGCCATGACTTCGCGCTGGATCTCGTCCTTTCGGTCGGTCAGCACGTCGTCCAGCACATGCGAGGCCACGACGCGGCGGTAGGCCGACTCCGCGATCACACTCAGCGTGGACTCCGGCCGCTGCACCTTGAAGAGAAAGTTGTAGCTGTGGTTGACCTTGTACAGGATCGCCCAGTCCGCGTTCACCAGGTTTTCGTCGCCGGTCAGCATGAGTGATTCGCTCTCGATGAACTCTTCGGAGACCATCGGCGATGTGTTGAGGTAGGCGGGTTCGTTGCTGCGAAAACCGAATTCCTGCCGGCGGATGCCCTCCACGTTGACGGCGTCGACATGGTCCACAAAGGGCCATTTGAAGTGGAGACCCGGATTTTGAACCGTGGTGAGGTAACTCCCAAAGCGCGTGACGACCGCCTCCTCGCCGGCGTTCAGCGTATAAAAGCTGCCGGCGCCCGCGACAAGCAGCGCGATCAGCACCACCGCCGGCGCCGCCGCCCGCCGGACCAGACGTTTTATGCGCTCCCGCCGCCGGGCCGTCTCGGGTCCGGAGCCAAAATCAAATTGTGACATGCGTGAGCCTCCCCTCAAAGCCAAAAGATTGCCGCCTGTGACAAGCGGACAGCGATTACGCCGGCGGCGGGGGATCCGCCGTCAGCGTGGTCAGATCATAGGGCGTGGACTGGTAGACGTAATAGTTCAGCCAGTTGCTGAACAGAAGGTACGCGTGGGAACGCCAGGTTTTGCGCGGGGTGCGGGTCGGGTCGTCGTCGGGAAAGTAATTGACCGGCGGCTCGATGGGCAGAGAGCGCGCCACGTCCCGGAAGTATTCCCGGGCCAGCGTGTCCGCGTCGTATTCGGCATGCCCGGTCACAAAGATGCGGCGTCCGTCGCGGCTGATGGCCAGGTAGACGCCGGCCTGTTCCGAGTCGGCCAGGATCTGCAGATCCAGCGTGGCCGCCACGTCCGCCCGGCGCACCTCCGTGTGGCGCGAGTGGGGGGCGCGGAAGACGTCGTCAAATCCGCGCATCAGCGGACGGCGGTTCTCCAGCACCCGGTGTTCAAACACCCCGAACATCTTTTGCGGGAGCGTGTATTTGGGGATCCCGTAGTGGTAGTATAGCGCGGCCTGCGCCCCCCAGCAGATGTGAAAGGTGGAGTAGACGTTTTGTTTGGACCACGCCATGATCCGGCACAGCTCCGGCCAGTAGTCGACCGACTCGAAGGGGAGCAGTTCGACGGGCGCGCCCGTGATGATCAGACCGTCGACACGGCGGTCGGCGACGGAGTCGAACGTGGTGTAAAACGAGAGCAGATGCTCCTCCGAGGTGTTTTTCGACTGGTGGGACGACGTTTTGAGCAGTTCCACCTCAATCTGCAGCGGCGTGTTGGACAGGCAGCGCAGGATCTGCGTCTCGGTGACCACTTTGGTGGGCATCAGGTTGAGGATGAGCAGCTTGAGCGGGCGAATGTCTTGGTGGCGCGCGCGGTTTTCGGTCATGACGAAGATGTTTTCGCCCTCCAAAACGGCGCGTGCCGGCAGGGAATCAGAGATTTTGATAGGCAATGCGGGCACCTCCCAGGGGATTATACCACGGAGAACCGTCATCTGGCAATGGCGGGCTCTTCCTCCGGGGATTGGATCAGCATGTCGTAGGTATACTGCGTGGATTCACAGTGCGGGGTGCTTTCGGTGTTCCAGCGGGCCTGCGCGCGCATCTCCTCGTCCGTCTTCAAAAACCAGTCGTGCGTGCCCAGCGCGGCGTCGCTGGCCGCCGCCGCGTGGTACCAGTCGCCGTCCAGTTGGATGACGTTCCAGATGAACTCCGTGTTGTCGCGCCAGCCGCGAACGATGCGGCACTGGATGCCGGCCAGGTCGCAGAGCCGCCGGTACGCGAGGGCGTAGCCGCCCGTCACGGCGTGGCCCTCCACCAGGGCGCTGTAGAGGTCGTCCTCCGCCTGCTCGCCGTTTAAGAGGGCCTGCGCCCCCTCCTCGTCGTAGGAGACGACCGCGCAGAGCGCGTCGTACAGCCACAGCGCCGCGTAGGGCGGCGTCAGATCCTCCGGCAGCCCGGCGCGCAGGGTCTGCAGCGCCGCCTCGGCCGCGTCGGCGCGCGCGCGCATCTCGTCCGGGCCGGCCGGGTAGGTGAGGGCAAATTCGGCGATCCGGGCAAAGCCGTTGCCGGCTTTGAAGTCGACGTCCGGCGGATACAGGGTGACCGATACGGCGGTCAGCCCCACCGCCCGGGCCGGCTCGCGGTAGTAGAGGTCCTGCGTCAGCGCCGCCAGGTCGGTGTCGGACGGCAGATAGCCCACCTCCACCACCAGGTCGGACTGAAACGACTGGAGCGCGGCGCCGATCTCATCCGTGAGCTCACGCACGTTGTTCACCCTGCGGATGTCCGCCTGGCTGCGGCCGGGCCGGTAGGTGATGGTGAGCCGCAGCGCCGTGTACCCCGCGAGCGCCGTGTACTTGGGGGACATGTAGTCGACGAGGTACGCGCCGATGGGTTCCTCGCGCATGATCTGCTTGCAGACGCGGGAGACGTCGCGGTTGATGTTGCCCTGGTAGTTGTACAGCCGGATCTCGCCCAGCTCGCGGCCCTCCCGGATGAAATCGATGATGCGCTGCTTGAGGTCGGAGGCGGTGTCGGCCCGCTCGAAGGGGAGTTCCTCCTGGGCGGGGGGCGGTTCCGGCGGGACGGACACCGACCGGTATACGAAGTTGAACGTGTCCTTGCAACCGGCCGACAGGGCCAGGATGCAGGCGAGCAGACAGAGAGAAACGATTCTTTTCACGAAAACACACCCCCTTGCGCGTGCAGTTCGTCCCGGCGGGACGCTATTAGTGTCTCACATTTGACGCCGGCGCGCAAGTGCTCCCTGTTTTTTTGGACGAATTTACATCCAAAAAGAAAGGATCTAGGAAATGAAATGAAAATCACTTGAAAAAAAGATGCCAGTCAGATATAATACAGACGGGTTCACATGACGGTCCTGCGCCGCGCTGTGCGGGTGTATCGCGGGTTTTGCCGTGTGAAGAGGCAAAATATAGTGCGCTGCCTGAAATTCCGCCGCTCGGGCAGCTGTTTGGCGCTCATCGGGCCTGTCCGCAGAGGCGGGCGGTCCCATCGGGGTCCTCGCGCGGGCGGGGGGCCGGGTGGGGCTTGCCTGTCGGGCATGTTCGCCTGTGGGCGGGGGACCGCGACGGCAGCGGTAGATGGACAAGATATGTCGCTTTTCAATCGGGATGTGGGACTGGACCTGGGCACGGCGTCCATCCTTGTCTTCATCAAGGGCAAGGGGATCGTGCTGCGCGAGCCGTCCGTGGTGGCGTTGGACAAAAACACCGGCAAGCTGCTCAAGGTGGGTACGGACGCGCAAAAAATGCTGGGGCGCACGCCGGGCCACATTGTGGCCATGCGCCCGCTGCGCGAGGGCGTCATTTCGGATT
>JAITDM010000081.1 GCA_031282535.1 Oscillospiraceae bacterium | reverse complement strand
TGACAGATACCGCGTCAACGAGGCGCCGGACAACCGCGGCGCCCTGAAACTGAAGGACCCGAACGGCCAGACGATCACCTACGCGTACGGCTTCGCCGCCCACGCCAATTCGGAGGTGGTCTTTTCCATCGAGGGCTTCCACGCGACCCGCTTCACCGCCCTTTACGGCGTCAACGACCCCGACCGGGCCGCGAACAACGGCCGGGTGCAGTTCTTCCTCTACGCGGACGACACCCTGCTGCTGGACAGCTCGACCCTCGGGGTCGGCTACCTGACGGACCGGGACGTGCGCGGCGCGGCGGACGTGGCGATCCCCGAGGGCGCCCGGACACTGCGGCTGCTGACCCGGGGCGTCGCGGAGGGCGGCAACCTGATCAGCCACGCGCACGGCATCTGGGTGGAGCCCCGGCTGTACGTCGACGACACGGACCGTCTCCTCACCGCGCTCTCCCTGCCGGCCACGCTGGAGGTCGGCGGCACGGCGTCCGCCGTCCCCCGCTTTTCGACGCTGACCGGCGCCCCGGTGGACGCCGCGCCGAGCGAGCAGCATTTTTCCTCTTCAAATGAGAACGTCGTCGCCGTGAGCGATACGGGCGTCCTCACCGCCCGCGCGGCCGGGGAGGCGGTCATCCGCTACCGCGCGGTCGTGAACGGCCGGGAGACGGAGGCGGAGGCGGCGCTCCGCGTGATCGCGTACACCGAGTCCTGGACGCTGGACGCCCCGAACGGGCGCGGCGGCGTGCGCGCGCGGCTCGACGACAGCGGCGTTTTGTCCTACTACGCCGTGCAGGAGGCCGAGATCGTCGTGGAGCCGTCGCCCATCGGGTTCAAGACGAGTCTGGGTGATTTTTCCAGCGGCCTCACCTTCCTGGGCCGGGAGGACCGCACGATCGACGAGACCTACGACGTGTTCTCCGGCAAGGCGTCCACCTACGTGAACCGCGCCGCGGAGATGACGCTGCACTTTGCCAAGGGCGACGCGCGCTTCGACGTCGTCTTCCGGGCCTATGACGACGGCGTCGCCTTCCGCTGCCGCATCGCCCGGGCGGACGGCGCGGAGGCGGACATCACGCTGACGGACGAGACCAGCGCCTTTGCCGCGCCCGCCGGGTCCGTCGTGTTCGCCATGCCGAACGGCAGCGGCAATTTCTCCCACGAGAGCACCTACGCGCAGACCACCATTGAAAACTTGAACGGCAAGCAGACGCTGCCGCTGCTCTATGAGACGCCCGGCGGCGCCTGGGTGCTGCTCAGCGAGGCGGACCTGATCACACAGCCGTACTGCGGCTCCGTCCTCGACACGGCGGCCGGTTCGACGACGATGGAGCTCGGCCTGCCGCAGCAGCAGTCGAGCGCGCCGACAGGCCGGACCCCGTTCCAGTCGCCCTGGCGCTTCGCCGTCACGGGACCGCTGCGCCACGTTGTGGAGAACACGATGGCCGAGAATCTGAGCCCCGCGCCCGACCCGAAGTATCGCTTTGAGGAGTGGGTCAAGCCCGGCGTCTCCGTCTGGACCTGGATGGTCGGCGGGGCCGGCATCCAGAGCAACCAGACCGAGATCCGCCGTTACATCGACCTCGCCGCCGAGATGGGCTGGCAGTACTTCATCCTCGACGAGGGCTGGCAGTCGGCCGGCCGGGGCAATTACGACGGGCGCTACCCCGCGAACTTCAAGGAGAACGTCCTCGACTACGCCAAGGAAAAGGGCGTCGGCATCCTCGTGTGGGTCCATGTGAGCGACTTCGACACGGAGGCGGAGCGCCGGGCGCACCTGACGCAGTGGGCAAACGACGGCATCGCGGGCATCAAGGCCGACTTCTTCGACCGGGAGTCGCAGGACAGGATCCAGCTCTACAGCGAGCTCTACGCGATCTGCGCCGAGTTGCGCCTGATTCTCAACTGCCACGGCGCCAACAAGCCGACCGGCGAGATCCGCACCTTCCCCAACGCGATGAACCGCGAGGGCGTGCGCGGCGAGGAGGCCAACGGCAATTCCAAGGCGCAGGACACCATCCTGCCGTTTACCCGCGGCGCCGTCGGCCCCACGGATTTCACCCCGCGCATCTATCCGGTGAGCGGCAGCAACATCACGACGAGCCAGCAGCTCGCGCTGAACATCCTGCTGGAGAGCGGCATCCCCTGCATGGCGGACAACGCCGCGAACTACCGCCGGACGCCGGCCTATCCGTTCCTCAAAAACCTCCCGTCCGCCTGGGACGAGACCCGCTTCCTCGGCGGGCGGCCGAACGAATACGCCGCCGTCGCGCGGCGCCGGGGCGGCACCTGGTACGCGGGCGCCGCCAACAACAACGGGCAGCGGACCGTCGCCTTCGCGCTGGACTTCCTCGACGAGGGCGTCGCCTACCGGGCCGAGATTTACAAGGACAGAGTCGGCGGCGGCAAGGACGACATGGACGTGGAGATCCGGAGCGTCGTGAAGGGCGACGTGATCGACGTGGTCATGATCGACGGCGGCGGCTGTGCGCTGAAACTCATCCGGCCGACCGCCTTTGAGAGCCTTTCGCTGCCCGGGGCCGTGACGGTGGCGCAGTTTGACACCTACCGCTTCGTCCCCGTGACGGCGCCCGCCCTCTACGACCCCAGCGACCTGCTCTGGTCCTCCAGCGACGAGACGGTGGCGAGCGTCTCCGACACCGGGCTCGTCACCGCGCACGCGCCCGGCCTGGCGGTCATCACCGCACGCGCGGCCACGGGCGGCGCGCAGGCCGTCTCCACGGTCCGCGTGACGCTGCGGCTCGGCCATGCCCCCACAGACGGCTGGTATGTCCTCCGGCCGCTGGCCGGCGGACCGGTCTATCACACGCCGACTTCGCTCACAATCACCACGTCCATGGGCGATTTCGGCCCCTCCGACCTGGCCAACAACATGGTGCTCCGCCCCCCGGCGGACGCCGACTTTGACATCAGCGTGAAGGTGACGGGCGTGCCTGTCATCAACTACCAATCGTTTGCACTGGTGGCCCGCCCCGCCGCCAA
>JAITDM010000079.1 GCA_031282535.1 Oscillospiraceae bacterium | reverse complement strand
ACGCACGACATCGACGAGGCCATCTTCCTCTCCGACAGGATCATCATGTTGACGGAGAGCCCGGGGCGCGTGTACAAGGACGTGCACGTGCCGTTCCCGCGCCCGCGCGACCGGACAGGCCTGCTGAATTCCGAGATCTACGCCGTCTTCCGGCGGGACATCACCGCCGAGTTCTTCGGTCGGAAAAGCGGCGAGACGGAGGAGGACTGGGTGATCATATGACGCTGAAAACGCGCTTTTGTAAGACGGCGCACCTCCTGTTCATCCTCTTTTTGGCAATCCAATTTCTACCAAATCAGATCTCAAAGCCGGACGCGGCCGCCTATGCCGTCGGATTTGCCGCCGCGGTGGAGCTGCTGCTGCTCATCGCCTCCGCCACGGCCAAAAAGCGCGCGGGGCTGAACCTGCCGGCCGATATTGCGGCGTTTTTGTACGTGCTGCTCATCGCGTGGACACTCGCGACGGCCAAAGGCAACCTGTTGAAAGAGATGCTCTTCCCGCCGCCGGGGGTCGTGTTTCAGCAGTGTGCGGAGGACATCCCGCAGCTGTTGGGCCACATCGGTTCCTCGCTGGCGCTCATCGCGCAGGGGTATCTGCTGGCGCTGGCGGCGGCCGTGCCGCTGGGCCTCGCGCTGGGCTACAGCGTGCGGGTGGGCAGCGCCGCCACCTACATCGCGAAATTTTTGGGCGCGATTCCCCCCGTCGTTTACATCCCCTACGGCATCGCGCTGCTGCCGAGCTTCAGGGCCGTCTCCGTACTCGTGATCTTTCTGGCCTCTTTCTGGCCGATCCTCGCGGGCACTATGAGCGGCGTTTTGTATGTGGAGCAGCGGATCTTGGACTCGGCGCGCGCGCTGAACGTGGGGCGGGGCACGATGCTCTTTCGCATCATCCTGAGCGCCGCGCTGCCGCAGATCTTCATCGGCTGCGGGCAGGGGCTCACCGTGTCGTTCATTTTGCTCACCTCGGCGGAGATGATCGGCGCGCGGAGCGGCATGGGGTTTTATGTAAAAAATTATTCGGACCTCGGCAATTACACGCGCACGATCGTGGGCGTGCTGGTCATCGGCGTTGTGATCAGCGTCGTGTTCTTCCTGTTCAACAAGCTGCAAAAGTTTTTGCTGCGGTGGAAATGAGAGACTGACGGAGGTGCGGGATGCTGGAGATTGTGTGGCACGGCCGCGGCGGACAGGGCGCCTTTACGGCGGCGCGGCTGCTGGGCGCGGCCTACACGCTGCAAGAGGGGCGTTACGCGCTCGCGTTTCCGTCCTTTGGGCCGGAGCGGCGCGGCGCGCCGATGCGGGCGTTCACCAAACTGGACGAGCGGCCGATCAGCGCGCGGAGCGAGACGGAGAGCGCCGGCATCACCGTGTATCTGGACGCGACGCTGTACGCCGAGTCCGCGCCGCGCGCCGGCGGCGTCATACTGATCAATACGCCCGGCCCGGTTCCGGGCGCCGTGACGGTGGACGCCGGCGCCCTCGCGGACGGCCTCGGGATCCCCACGCCGAACACCGTCATGCTGGGCGCCCTGACGGCGCTGCTGGCGGCGCCGGCGCTCGACGAGATCGAGAGGGCGATCGATCTGTACATGCCGCCGCGCCTGCGCGCGCGCAACAAAGAGGCCGCGCGGGCGGCCTTTCACACCGTGAGGGGAGGGACGGCCCGTGCGTAAACCGTATCTGCGCCAGGCGCCGGGGCGCGGGCTGGCCGACTACCCGGAGGGCACGGCCTACACGGCCGGGTTTCTGACGGCGAAAAACGCCGGCTGGCGGAGCGTGCGGCCCGTGCTGCACGCCGAAAAGTGCGTGCTGTGCCTGCGCTGTTATCTGCACTGCCCGGACGGGACCGTATATGAGACCGAAGGCGGGCTGGCGTTCGACTACGATTTTTGCAAGGGCTGCGGCCTCTGCGCCAAAATCTGCCCGCTGGGCGCGATAGAAATGAGGGCTGAGGGCACATGAACGACGGCTGTGCGGCGCGCGCGTTTTTGTCCGGCAACGAGGCGTTCGCCTGCGGCGTGCGGCTGGCGGGGCCGAAGGTCATCTCCGCCTATCCCATCACGCCGCAGACGGTGGTCGTGGAGAGGCTCTCCGAGATGGTGGAGGACGGGTCGCTCGAAGCCGAGTTCATCCACGTCGAGAGCGAGCATTCGGCGCTCTCCTGCGCGATGGGCGCCTGCGCCGCGGGGGTCAGGACCTTCACGGCGACGTCCTCGCAGGGGCTTCTGTACATGGCGGAGTGCCTGCCATACGCCGCCGGGGGGCGGTTTCCCATCGTCATGATGAACGCCAACCGCGCCGTCGCGCTGCCGTGGAACATCTACGGCGACCAGAGCGACGCCCTCTCGCAGCTCGCCTGCGGCTGGATACAGGCCTACGCGCAAAACGCGCAGGAGGGGCTGGACATGGCGCTGCTTGCGTACTATACGGCGGAGCACCCGGCGGTGCGGACGCCCTTTATGGTGAACCTGGACGGGTTCCATCTGACGCACACCTACGAGGTGGTCGATGTCCCCGCGCGGGCGGAGGCGGAGGCCTTTCTGCCGCCCTTTGAGACGGACAACCGGGTGGATTTCGACGACCCGAAGAACATGGCCTTTTCGGCCGGCCCCGGGCACAACGCGATCTTCAAGTACAAGCAGCACGCCGCCGTGCTGCGCGCGCGGTCGGTCGTGGCGGAGGCGGAGGCGCGGTTTGCCCGGACATTTGGCCGGCGCTACACGGGTCTCACAGAGAATTACATGACGCAGGACGCGGAGTATGTGCTCGTCACGCTGGGCAGCGTCTCCGGCCTGTGCCGCGAGGTCGCGGCGCAGCTGCGCCGCGAGGGCGTGAAGGCGGGCGTCGTGCGCATCCGCTATATGCGCCCGTTTCCGGACGCGGAGCTCACGGAGGCGCTGGCCGGCGCGCGGGCCGTGGCCGTGCTGGAAAAGGACATCTCGCCCGGCCGCGCCGGAGC
>JAITDM010000074.1 GCA_031282535.1 Oscillospiraceae bacterium | reverse complement strand
GCCTGCTCGCGCAGGTGGAGGCCGATCTGTTTGTGATCGACTTTCACGCCGAGACCACCAGCGAGAAGGCCGCCCTGGCCCACCACCTGGACGGCCGGGCGCAGGCGGTGCTGGGTACGCACACCCACGTGCAGACCGCCGACGAGCGGATCCTGCCGGGCGGCCTCGGTTTTCTGACCGACCTCGGGATGACGGGCCCCGCACATTCGGTGCTGGGCGTGAAGCCCGAGCAGTCCGTCTCCTCGTTCCTCGGCAACCTGCCGCGGCGCTTCGAACCGGCGCCCGGCCCCGCCAAACTGGAGGGCGCTCTGTTCGAGATCGACGAGCAGACCCGCCGCTGCACCGCCATCCGCCGCCTCGCCATCCAGGGTTGATTTGGTAAATATTCCCTTTTTAGGCCGGAGGAAAGGGGCGTCGGGTGTCCGTTGAACATTCAGATTTTTGGCAGGGCCAAGTGTTTCGACACGAAGAAGGCCGAGCGGTATTTTAAAGAACGGCGCATTTCCTATCAGTTCGTCGACCTCGCCCGCCACAAGATGAGCCGCGGGGAGCTTGTCAGCGTCCGCAGCGCCGTGGGCGGACTGCCGCCGCTGATCGACGAGAGCCGGGAGGACGCGGCGCTGCTGCGCTACCTGGCCTACGACGACGACCGGCTCGAAAAGCTCGTGGAACAGCCGGAACTCATACGGACCCCCGTCGTCCGCAACGGCCGGCAGGCCACCGTGGGGTACCGCCCCGAGGTCTGGAAGACCTGGACCTGAGGGCCGCGGCAGGGAACGCCGCCGTAGGGGACGCTGCCGTAGGGGACGCTGCCCACAGCGTCCCGCCGTCTCCCTGCAGGATACGGGCGTACAGGATGCGAAGGGGGGATCGCGATGCGGACGTGGACGGTGGGCGACAACGACGCCGGGCGGCGGCTGGACCGGTTTTTGTCGAAGGCGGCGCCCGCGCTCTCGGCCGCGCACGTGCAAAAGGCCATCCGGACCCGGCGCGTCAAGGTGGACGGCCGGCGCGCGGAGGGCGGCACGCGCCTCACTGCGGGCCAGACCGTGACGCTCTACGAGGACGCCGCCCCCGCCGCGGGGCCGGACCCGGCGCGCCTCGCCCGGCCGCACCCGCCGCTCTCCGTCGTCTTTGAAGACGAGAACCTCCTGGTGCTGGACAAACCGTCCGGCCTGTCCGTACAGCCGGACGGCGCCGGCCGCGCGCCGGCGCTTTCCTCGTACGTGCAGGCCTATCTGTTCCAGCGGGGCGGGTGGGACCCCGCGCGGGAGAACACCTTCGCCCCGGCGCCGGCCCACCGCATCGACCGCCACACGAGCGGACTCGTGCTCTACGCGAAAAACGCCGAGACGCTGCGGATCCTGACGGAGAAGTTCCGCCTGCGGGAGATCGAAAAGTCCTACTGCTGCCTGATCCACGGGACGCCCGACGCCCAAGCGGGCACGCTCCGCCACTGCCTGCGCCGCGACGAGACACGCAGCCGCGTGTCGGTGCGCCCGGACCGGCGCGACGGCGCCAAGACCGCCGTGACCGCCTACCGCGTGCTCCTCAGCCGGGGCGGCTTCTCGCTGGTCGAGTGCCGCCCGCTCACGGGCCGCACCCATCAGATCCGCGCGCAGTGGGCCGCCGTCGGGCACCCGCTGCTGGGGGACGGCAAGTACGCGGACAACCGGGCCGACCGGGCCCTGGGCTGGGCGCACCAGGCGCTGCACGCCCGCACGCTGACCCTGGCCTTCCAGACGCCGGCCGGCCGGCTGGACCCCCTGCGGGGCCGCGTGTTCGAGGCGCCGCCGCCGCCGTGGGTCGCCGCCTTTACCCGCGATGGACACATATGATATTCAAAGCTTTCGCGAGAAAACAAGAGAAAAACAAAGACATTCCCCTTCTCTTTTCTTTTCGTCGAGAGAAATTTGAGAAATATTCTGATTTTTGTTGACATTTACGTGTTTTCGCTGTATAGTCTTTCTTGTGATCTACGGGACGCCGCCGGCGCGGGCCGGATACGAAACGGGGGATGATACATGTCCGAACTCATTCGCCTTGTCAACTGCGTCATGGCGTTTGATGATGTAACAGTGCTGAATTCAATCAATTTGACCATCAAAGACAAGGAATTCCTCACATTGCTCGGGCCCAGCGGCTGTGGCAAGACCACGACGCTGCGGATCATCGGCGGCTTCGAGGTGCCCACCTCGGGGGACGTCTTTTTCGACAATGTGAGGATTAATGATGTCCCGCCCTATCGGCGGCGCGTCAATACGGTGTTCCAGCGCTACGCGCTCTTTCCCCATCTAAACGTCTTCGAAAACGTGGCCTTCGGCCTGCGCGTGGCCAAGGTCCCCAAAGCCGACATCGAACGGCGCGTGCGGGAGTCCCTCGACCTGGTGGGCCTGCGCGGCTACGACAAGCGCGCCTCCCACCAGCTCTCGGGCGGTCAGCAGCAGCGCGTCGCCATCGCCCGCGCCATTGTGAACCACCCGCAGGTGCTGCTCCTCGACGAGCCGCTGGGCGCGCTCGACCTCAAGCTGCGCAAGGAGATGCAGATCGAACTCAAGCGGATCCAGCAGCAGGTGGGCATCACCTTCGTCTACGTCACCCACGACCAGGAGGAGGCGCTGACGATGTCGGACACGGTCGTCGTCATGAACGACGGCGTGATCCAGCAGATCGGCACGCCGGTGGACATCTACAACGAGCCGAAGAACGCCTTTGTGGCCGACTTCATCGGGGAGAGCAACATCGTGCCCGGCGTCATGCACCGGGACTGCGAGGTCAGCTTCGCCGGCCGGGTCTTCCGCTGCGTGGACACGGGCTTTGCCCCGGACGAGCCGGTGGACGTGGTCATCCGGCCGGAGGACGTCCGGCTGTCGCCCCCCGAGGAGGGGCAGCTCGACGGGGAGGTGCTCTCCGTCACCTTCAAGGGCGTCCACTACGAGATGATGGTGCGCGCGCGCGACTTCACCTGGATGATCCACTCCACGGCCAGCGAGCCGGTCGGCGCCCGGGTGGGGCTCTCGGTGCGGCCCTTCGACATCCACATCATGCACCGGGCGGAGAAGACGGAGGCGGCCTCGTGAGCCGCCGCCTGCGGCTCACGGCGGTGCCGTACGCCCTGTACGCCCTGATCTTCATTGTGGCGCCGCTGCTGCTCATCCTCTACTACAGCCTGACCACCGGGCAGGGTACGGCCCTGTCGCTGGACAATTTCCGCCGTTTCTTCGACCCGAGCGACACGGTGTACCTGCGGGTGCTCTGGCGCTCGCTGTGGATCGCCGGCGTGAGCACCGTGGTCTGCTTCGTGCTGGGGTACCCGATGGCCTATATCCTCTCCCGGATGAAGGAGCGCACCCGCCACGTCGTCTCTTTCCTGTTCATTCTCCCGATGTGGATGAATTTTCTCCTGCGCACCTACGCCTGGATGACGCTGCTCGAACGCACCGGCGTGATCAACACGGTGCTGAAAAGCCTGGGGCTGCCGCCGCTTGAGCTCATGTACACCGCGGGCGCCGTCGTCCTCGGCAATGTCTATAACTTTTTGCCGTTCATGATCCTGCCGATCTACACCTCCCTGACGAAGATCGACCAAAACCTCATCGAGGCGTCGGAGGACCTGGGCGCGGGGCGCGCGATCACCTTTTTCCGCGTCGTCTTCCCGCTCTCCTTCCCCGGCATCATGAGCGGGTTTACGATGACGTTCATGCCGGCCGTCACCACCTTCATCATCTCCAAGCTGTTGGGCGGCGGGCAGAACGCGCTGATCGGCGACCTGATCGAAAAACAGTTCAAGGTGGCCGGGGACTGGGGCTTCGGGTCGGCCATGTCGGTCATTTTGATGGTGCTGATCCTGTTGTCGATGAACGCGCTCTCCCGCTACGAGAAGGAGAACGCAGGCGGGGGGCTCATGTAGATGAAAGTATTAAAAGGCGCCTACTCGGGGCTCATCTTCCTGTTTCTCTACGCCCCCATTGTCGTCCTCATCGCGTTTTCGTTCAACGGCGCCAAGTCGCGCGGGGCCTGGGGCGGGTTTTCGTTTCGCTGGTATGAGTCGCTGGCGCAAAACGCCGATATCCTGCACGCGCTGCGCAACACCCTGATCGTCGCGCTGCTCTCCGCCGTCGTCGCGACCATCATCGGCACGGCGGCCGCGCTCGGCATGCACCACATGCGCCGGGGGCTCGCCAATTTCATGCTCAACGTCACCTACCTGCCCGTTCTAAACCCGGACATCGTCACGGGCATCTCCCTGCTGATCCTATACGTGTTCATCGGCATCAACCTGGGCTTCTCCTCGCTGCTGCTGGCCCACATCACGTTCAACATCCCGTACGTCATCCTGTCGGTGAGTCCGCGCCTCAAGGGGATGAACCGGCACATCTTCGAGGCGGCCCTCGACCTCGGCGCGGGGCCGGTGCGGGCCTTCTTCAAGGTGATCGTCCCCGAGATCCTGCCCGGCATCGTGAACGGCTTTCTGCTGGCCGTCACCCTCTCCATCGACGACTTCGTGATCTCGTTCTTCACCGCCGGGCCGGGGGTGTCCACGCTGTCCATCACCGTCTACTCCATGGCCCGCAAGGGGATCAAGCCGGAGATCAACGCGCTCTCCTCCATCATGTTCGTCGTGGTGCTCCTGCTGCTGCTGACCGTCAACATCCGCGCCGGCCGCGACATCCGCCGCCGCGCGCAAACCCACGTGCGTTCCCATTCTCCCCGCGCGCTGTCTTCCCGGGAACACTGAGCGGGCGCGCGGCACCGCACTTTGCGCACAACATCCAAAAAATTCCATGATAAGGGGATAGTGCATTGAAACTCTTTCGCTGCTTTCGCTATGGCCTGCTGGCGCTGTGCCTGCTGCTGCTGGCGTCCTGCGGGTCCGCGTCCGCGCCGGGCGGCGACCCGGCCTCCGTGACGCTCAAGGTGTTCAACTGGGGGGATTACATCGACCCGGACGTGACGGATCTCTTCACGCAGGAGACCGGGATCGAGGTCATCTACACCATGTTTGAGGCCAACGAGGACATGTACACCTCGATCAAGGCCAGCGGCGGCGTGTCCCACGACGTGGTCATTCCGTCCGACTACATGATCCGCAAGATGATCAACGAGGACATGCTCCGCAAGATCAATCTGGAGAACATTCCAAATTACGATCTCATCGACGACCGCTTCAAGGACCTGGATTTCGACCCGCAGAACGAATACTCCGTGCCCTACATGTGGGGGACCGTGGGCATCGCCTACAACACGACGATGGTGGACGGGCCGATCGACTCCTGGACGGCGCTGTGGGACGAGCGGTACCGGAAGAACATCTTCATGATGGACAGCGTGCGCGACAGCCTGGGGGTCACGCTGAAGATGCTGGGCTACTCGATGAACACGAAGAACGAGGCCGAGCTGCAGGAGGCGTACGAGAAGCTGGTGGCGCAGAAGCCGCTGGTGCTCGCCTACACCGGGGACGAGGTCAAGGACAAGATGATCGCCGGCGAGGCGGCGCTGGCCGTCGTCTACGCGGGCGACGCCATCACGATCTCCGACGAGAACCCCGACATCGCCTATGTCATCCCGCGGGAGGGCTCCAACATGTGGGTGGACTCCATGTGCATTTTGAAGACCGCCCAGAACCCGGAGGCGGCCGAGGCGTTCATCAACTTCATGTGCAGCACGCCCATCGCCCAGCGCAACTGGGAGTATATCAACTACTCCTCGCCGCAGACGGAGGTCATTGCGCAGATGCCGGAGGAATTCCAAAACAACCCGGCGCGCAACCCGTCGGCCGAGGAGCTGGCGCGCTGCGAGGTCTTTGAGGACCTGTCGCAGACGACGCAGTATTACGAGGACCTCTGGACCCGCCTGATCGGCGCCTGACGCACAACGGATCAGTGAAGTGAACAGATAACAGTTGACGCCTGCGGGCGGCGACAGTGAACAGCTGATTATGCTGACGAGCGATGAGATTGGCAGATCCAACCCGCGCAGCGTCGGTAGGGACGGCTCTCCGAGCCGTCCGGGCGGCGGTTTCGGAGAAACCGCTCCGCCTTCAGCCAAAAAAACGTCCGCACCGCGGGCGTTTTTTTGGCTGAAGACCGGGGCAAACGGGGAACAAAACGGGATTGTTTTCGTCTAACCTCTCACAACCGAATGGAAGGCGCCCGGATAGGAGGGGGTTCATGTGAAAAAGAAACAGCGCATACGAGCACTGTCACTGGCGGCGGCACTGCTGGCTCTGTTGTTCCTGACGGCCTGCGGCAGCGGCTACACCAGCAGCGGAAGCGCCCCGGCGGCGGTCGCGCCCGGCGGCGGCGCGGCGGAGGAGAGCGACAGCGCGCCGATGGCCGTCGCGCCGCCGGCGTACGACGACGCCAATGGCGAGAGCGGCGTGGGCGGCCTTGACGTCACGGCCACGCAGGGGGAGGAAGGATACGACTTGACCGGGCAGAGCGTCCTGCCCGACCCGGAGCGCAAACTGATCCGCGAGGCGGCTCTCGTGGTGGAGACCACGGACTTCATCGGCGGCACGGCGGCGCTGGAGCAGCTCTGCGCCAGCGCGGGCGGGTATGTAGAGAGCTCCACCGTCCCCGGGGTGTCGCTGGCCCTCAGCAAGCAGGCGCTGCGCAGCGCCCACTATCTGTTTCGCATCCCCGTCGGGGAATACGCGCACTTTGTGCAGACGGCCGGCCAGGCCGGGAACCTGCTCTCCCGGACGGAGACCTCCGAGGACATCACCGACCGCTATTTCGACACGGAGGCGCACCTCAAGGTGCTGCGGATGCGGCGCGACCGGCTGCTCGTTTTGCTGGAGGCGGCGACGGACAGCGAGTCCATCGTCGACTTTGAACAGTCGCTCTCGGACACCCAGTACGAGATCGAGCGTCTGACGGGCACGCTGCAGAAGTACGACGCCCTGGTCTCGTACGCCGCCGTCGATGTGACGCTGCAGGAGGTCGTCGCCTACAGCGAGACGCAGACGCTCGTGGCGGAGCCGAAGACCGCGGGCGAACGGATAGAGCGGCAGTTCCTCGACTCCATGCATGCGATCGGCGACTTCTTCGTCTCCCTCTTCGTC
>JAITDM010000034.1 GCA_031282535.1 Oscillospiraceae bacterium | reverse complement strand
GGCGTAGAGACGCTCGGCCGCGCGGATGGGCCCGTCGTCCCCGCCGCGGTACAGGTCCCCGGTGTCCGACAGCTCGGTGAAGTCGATGGCCGTGATCTCCCCCCAGAGCGCGCCGATCGGGTAGCCCTTGTGGCCCGGCATGTGGAAGCGGGCCTGGTCCCGGGCGGCGCGGGCCGCGAGCGCGTCATACAGCGGCGTCATCGGTACAGCTTCGGCAGGCGCGCCGCGAAAAGGGGGTTTACGTCGAGACAGACCGTGTCGCCCAGACCGCAGGAAAGCGGGGTGAGGTCGATCACCGTGTGGTGCAGCCCCACATTGCCCAGCACACGGGCCCGCCCGCCCGCGGTGCGCGCGGACGGCGCGCGGAAGGGCTGCACGCGGTCGAGCAGGCGGGGCCTGTCGGCGCGCTCCGCCGTGAAGCCGTCCGCGAGGCCCACCGGGAGGATCCCCACGCGGGTCGAACGGCGGCAGATGTGGACGTCGGACGTCCCCACGCGGGCACCCTTGGGGAGCCAGCGCACCTCGGTGACGGAGGCTTCGAGGTAGCCCACCGGCTGAAGCCCGTGCCGGCCGGGCACGCGGCCCGACACGGAGAGCCCGACGCGCACCGCGTCGAGTTTGGGGAGATCGTGGCGGAAGAGCGCCCCGCTGCCGGCCGCGTGGATGAGACCCGTCTCCACGCCCTCGGCCTGGAGGCGGGTGAGCACCCCGCGAAAGCGGGCCATCTGCTCGGCCACGGCCTTCGGGCGCGCGTGGGCGTTTAGGTGGGTGTACACGCCGGAGAGCGCCAGATTGGGTATGTAGCGGTAGAGGGACAGAATCTTGTCGAACTCCTCGGGCAGAAAGCCGTACCGGCCGATGCCCGTATCGATCTTCAGATGGGCCTCGGCCACCGTGCTGCGCCGCTCGGCCAGGCCGGAGAGCGCCAGCGCCGCGTCGCGGGAGACGACGGTGGCCACAAGGCCCGCGTCGAGGAGGGCCTCGATCTCGGCGGGGTCCGCGGTGGAGCGCAGCAGCAGGATCTCCTCGTCGGTGAAACCCGCGCGGCGCAGCAGCGCGCCCTCGGAGGGCTCGGAGACGGCAAAGCGGCGGACGCCCGCGTCGCGCATGAGGCGGGCGGTCTCCAGGAGGCCGAGCCCGTAAGCGTCCCCCTTGAGCACGCCGATGAGCGCCGCGCCGCGGGCGCGGTCGCGCGTCAGCGTCAGGTTGTGCCGCATCTTCTCTTTTTCCACGATCAGATGTTTCATTGGGTCTCCCCTCCGTCTCGGCCTTTGAGAATGGAGAATTGAGAATTGAGAATTTTGGAGACTGGAAGTTGAGGTCGGGGCCGGTGCTCCCTTATTCGCCGATCAGTTTGATCAATATCCGCTTGGGGCGTTTGCCGTCGTATTCGCCGTAGAAGATCTGTTCCCACGGGCCGAAATCCAGGCGGCCGTCGGTGATGGCCACCACGACCTCCCGCCCCATGAGCTGGCGTTTGAGATGGGCGTCGGCGTTGTCCTCAAAACCGTTGTGGTGGTAGCGGCTGTGAGGTTTTTCCGGCGCGAGCGTCTCGAGCCAGGTCTCGAAATCCCGGTGCAGACCGCCCTCGTCGTCGTTGATGAACACGGAGGCGGTGATGTGCATGGCGTTGACCAGCGCCAGCCCCTCCCGGATGCCGGACTCCGCCAGGCAGGCGCGCACCTGTTCGGTGATGTTGACATAGGCGCGGCGGGCGGGCACTTGCAGGGTGAGTTCCTTGCGGTACGATTTCATGGCGCCGCCTCCTTGTGCGGGGCGCCAATGGGGCGCCCTCTTTTTTGTGCGCTTTTGCGGGTAGCGGACAGATCCGCCGAGAACGATCGTGTCACCTTATACAAATAATACAGGGCTTCGACAGTTATGTCAAGAGCAGATCACAGTTTTGGGGGCGGCGCGCCGGATTGGGGTTGTGGGGAAAAAGGGAAACGCCCGATTGACTTTTCCGGCGGGTTACGGTACACTGGTCCAAATAGAGGCCAAAACCAAACCCTTTGGGGGAGTTGAGGAGGAGCATGATGCAAACAGTACACGATTTTTTGAAAAAGACAGGCACGTATTACCTCGCCACCGTGGACGGGGACGCGCCGCGCGTGCGTCCCTTCGGGACGATCCATCTCTTCGAGGGCAAGCTTTACATCCAGACGGGCAAAAAGAAGGATGTGGTGAAGCAGATCGCCGCCAATCCCAACGTGGAGATCGCCGCCTTTGACGGCGAGACGTGGATCCGCGTGGCCTGCACCCTTGTGGAGGACAACCGCGCCGAGGTGCAGGAGAGCCTGCTGGCGGACTACCCCTCTCTGCGCGGGATGTACGCCGTGAACGACGGCAACAACGTGGTGTTTTATCTAAAAGACGCCACCGCCACGTTCTTCACCTTCGGCGGCGAGCCGAAGGTGGTGCAGTGGTGAGAGAACAGGAAAAATTTGAATCATAAAAAGGCGCCCGCAAGGGCGTCTTTTTCATGTTGATAATCAGCGAGAACAGGGGGAAGACTATCCACACGGAATCATCGGGAACCAAAGCCGGCAAAAAGAAAAATTTTCCATTCACGCCGATCATTGGAAGGGCGGCGGCGCATAGGCGGCGGTGTTTCGCGCCTGCGAAATCCTGACAAGGGGATTTGGCCGCAAATTGACAGGACGGCGGACGCTTGTTTCCCGGCCGATCGGACCATAGTAAGTACGGGAAGAAAACAAACATTTCTTCCGCCGACAAAGCAGATCCGGCGCGGCGTGTCCGCGCCGGGGAAACAGGAGTCAGATGATGAAAATAAGAAAGAACGCGCGGGTGCTCGGGGCGCTGCTGCTCGCCGGGCTCTGCTGCCGGCCCGGCCCGCCGGCCGCCGCGGCCGGCGGGCCGCCCGGCGTGATCCCCGTCGGACAGACGGTGGGCGTGCGCATTCAGACGG
>JAITDM010000029.1 GCA_031282535.1 Oscillospiraceae bacterium | reverse complement strand
CTAATTGAGAATTGAGAATTATGGAGAATGGGGAAGACGACAGACAAAGAAAAAACAGCCCCCCAACGCACGGAGAGCCGTTTAATTGACAAGATTATCCAAACTTATTTCTCAATTCTCCATTCTCAATTCTCCATTGACATGGCGCTACAACGCCCTCAGGGGGTGGAGCGCCATTTACAAGCGTACGTCCGGGGTGGAGGCGACGTTTTCGGCCTCCAGCAGGGCGCGCTGGATGTTGGCGCCGCCGAAGGCGAAGGCGCTCGTCAGCGCGCCGTTTTGAAACACCACCCGGTGGCAGGGGACCACCCCCGGCCACGGGTTGCGGTGCAGCGCGCGGCCGACCGCTCGGGCGGCGCCCCAGCGCCCGGCCAGCGCGGCCACCTGTCCGTAGGAGGCCACCTGCCCGGGGGGAATCTGCCGCACCACGTCGTAGACCGCCCGGTCAAATGCCGTCATGGGATCACCTCTCTTTAGCCCTCCGGGGCAGGTTCCGTGTCGAGGGAAGGGGCGTCGGCGGCGGGGTTGCCCTCCGCGCGCAGTGTCCGCAGGGCGGGGCAGTCGGAGAGGGCCGACAGGCTCTCCACCTCGTTGTTTTCGATGTGCAGTGCGGCGAGGGCCGGCAGTCCGGCCAGCGGTTCGATCGATGTGATCCGGTTGTCGTCGCACAGCAGCGTGACCAACCGGTCGTGGTCCGCGAGCGGGGCGAGGTCCTCCACCCGGTTGCGCGTGAGATCCACCGTCTCCAGCGCTCTCAGCGGGCGCAAGCCGCGCAGGTCCGCGATCAGGTTGTCGGAGGCCAGCAGGGTCTCCAGGCCGGACAGCCCGGCCAGCGGCGCGGAGTCCCCCACGGCGTTCAGCGAGATGTCCAGCGTACGGAGCCCCGTCAGGTCCGCGAGCGGGGTGAGGTCTGTGATGCTGTTGCCGCGCACATTGAGGCTCGTGAGCCCGGTCAGCGGGGCGGCCATGTCCAGCGAGGCGAGGGATGTGTCCTGCAGGTCGAGGACGGTGAGCGACGTCTTTTCGGCAATCCGCTCCAGGTCCTCCGGGGTGAGGCGCATGTGGCGCAGGCTGAGTTCCGAGAGTTTCGTCAGCGCGGAGAGGGGCGAAAGATCGAGGCGCTGCCCGTGCCCGCGCAGGGTGAGCCGCGTGAGAGAGGGCAGGAAGACGAGGTCAGCCAGGGACTGGTAATCCGCATTGTTCTCCAGCACGAGTTCGCCGATGTCCCACAGTTCGCTGCTCATGATGGGGTCGACCGGCTTGCCGAGCAGCGCGCGGAAATGGGCCTCCAGGATGGGGTCGGAGAATGTCACCGGTTGCATGACGTTTTCCAGACGGTAGACGCCCTCGACCCAGTCCGACACCAGGCCGTCCCGGTCGACGGCCACCGCGCGGACGCGGCTCTCGCCCGCCGGCAGCGGGATGATCTCGGCGCAGGGTCCGTCGGCCACGGAGGGGATGCCCCCGTCCAGCCGCAGGTAACAGAGCGTGTCCGCGCCGCTTTTCGGCACGAGGTCCACCTGCTGCTGGTAGGTCCCCGGCGCCGGCGACAGCGCGGGCGGGCGGGGCCGCAGGCGCGCGAGCTCCTCCGCGATGAACGGGTTCGACGGGTCGTTCAGCAGCGAGACCGCGTCGCTCAGCTTGTCCTGCGCCACATACACCGCGCAGAGCTTGGTGTACAGGGCGAGCTGCCCGGCCTGCGCCTCCATGCCTTTGACCAGGAGGTATTCGGCGCGGGTGTAGTTGCCCAGCGACAGATAGGCGTCCACCGTGCGCAGCCGCAGTTCCGTGTCCTCCGGCTGGCGCGTCAGCATCCACAGCAGGTGTTCGGCGGCGCGCGCGCCGTCCCCCGCGGTGAGGGCGGATGCGGCCCGCCCCTCGTGGTAGTCGTACAACAGGCCGGGCCCCCAGTGGAGGCCGGCCAGGCCCAGTGCGCCCAACAGCAGCAGCAGGCAGAGAAACGCAGAAACAAATTTTTTCATGCCCAGTCCTGTCCTCACCCGTCGGTCTCTTTGGGAACTGTTCAACGCAACCAGTGATGATGGAACAGTTCTCCTTCTAAATTACCATATCTTTACAATTGTGCGTCGATGCTTTTCCGCCCTGCTCACAGTCGGCGGTAGACGTGTGTGATGGCGTGCAGCCGCGCGGACACCTCGTCGTTCAGCGCCTCGGCGCGCACCCGCCAGCACCAGTTGCCGCCCCCCAGCGTGGAGGGCGTGTTGATCCGCGCGTCGCCCCCCAGGCCCAGCACATCCTGCAGCGGCGCCATGGCCAGCCCCGCCGCGCTGCCCCAGACCGCTTTGACGGCGCCCCAGGAGAGACCCTCGTCCTCCCGCAGGCGCAGGTATGCGCGGGCCATGGTTTGCTGGGCCTCCGACGCCTCGCCGGAGAGCCAGTCCAGGAACGGGGGGGAGTCGTGCGTCGAGGTATAAAACACCCGGTTCGGCCGTGTGTTGTGGGGCAGGTAGCTGCTGTCGCCGTCCGGGTCGAAGGCATACACCAGCACGTCCATGCCGGGCAGGCCGGTTTTGGCGAAGAAGGCGCGCACCGTGTCGTCCAGGTCGCCCAGGTCCTCGGCGATGAGCGGCAGGTCGGGGTACGCGGCCCGGATGGCGCGGATCAGCTTGAGGCCGGGGCCGCGCCGCCAGCGGCCGTGCAGGGCGGTGTCCGCGCCGGCGGGCACGGCCCAGTAGTTGTAGAAGCCGCGGAAGTGGTCGATGCGGATGACGTCGAAAAATTTTTGGGTGTGGCCGAGGCGACGGAGCCACCACGCCCACCCGGTCTGTTCGTGGTAATGCCAGTCGTACAGGGGGTTGCCCCAGAGTTGTCCGGTCTCCGAGTAATAGTCGGGCGGCACGCCGGCCACATCGCGGGGGCCGCCGTCCCGGCGCATTTGAAAGAGCTCGGGGTGGGTCCACAGCTCGACGCTGTCCCGCGAGACGTAGATGGGGAGGTCCCCCACGATCCGGATGTGCCGTTCGCCGGCGTATGTTTTGAGTGCGGTCCACTGCGCGTCGAATAAGTACTGGAGGAACTCATAAAAGGCGATCTCCTCGGCGAGTTCGGCTTTGTACTGCCGGAGCGCGGCCGGGGTACGCGCCCGGATGGCCGGGTCGGGCCAGTCGTCCAGCCCCGCCATGCCGAAGTGCGCCTTGACCGCCATAAAGAGCGCGTAGTCGGGCAGCCAATCCGTCTGCGCCGTGCGGAAGGACCGCAGGGCGCGGGCCAGGGGTCTGCGCCGCGCGAAGGCGAGCCGCAGCGCCTCCAGGCGGGTGCGGTAGAGCTTTCCGTAGTCCACGCGGTCCGGGTCGTCTCCGAAGTCGAAGTCCGCGAGTTCGTCGGCTGTCAGGAGTCCTTGCCGGCAGAGCAGCGGCAGGTCGATGAAGTAGGGGTTGCCGGCCATGGCGGAGCAGCTCTGGTAGGGGGAATCGCCGAAGCCGGTAGGTCCCAGCGGCAGCACCTGCCAATAGGACTGCCCCGCGTCGGCCAAAAAGTCGATGAAGCGTCTGGCCTCGGCGCCGAAGGTCCCTATGCCGTAGGGTCCCGGCAGGGACGAGACGGGCAGGACCACGCCGCTTTTTCGCTGATGCAGCACAGCAAGCTCCTTTCCCCCGCGCCGGGGCCGCCGGGCCGCCGCGCGGGTCCGCGGATGGGCGGGGATGACATCGGTATCAGTATATCACAGAACCGAAGCCGGGAACAAGAGCTTTCCCGCACCACCGGATTATCCCCGATACCCATGATATACCCATGACACTCACGGTAGGGTGGTTTCTCCGAAACCGCCGCGCGGACACACCGGTAGGGCGGTTTCTCCGAAACCGCCGCGCAGACTCGCCGGTAGGGCGGTGTCTCCGTAACCGCCGCGCGGACGGCGCGGCTAGGCGTCCCATCCGTGGCGGTGGCTGACCAGTCGCGCATCTGCAAATCTCGTTGCTCGTTCGTATAACTTCAAAGGGGATGAGCTTGACGGAAGTTCAGTTGCCGCGGTATAAACGGCCCAAAGCGGCACACACTATGACGAAGAGGATCCCATCCGCCCCGTGGCGGAGAAGGCGAGGTGAGAGAATGGGCAAGGGAAAGAAAAACAGACGTCCGGCGCCGCCGTCCGGCGGCACGCCGTCCGTACCGCAGTCCTGACGCATCGCTGGTTCAGAAGGCAAGCCCATCGGGGGCGGTGCCTTCCGTCCAACCGTCAAAACAAACCGGGGCGCCGAAGCGCCCCACAAAACGCCGGGTTGCGGAACGAGATTCGCAGCCCGGCGTTTTGCGGCGGCAGCGGTGCGTTGGATGAAAAGGCTCGCTCATACGCCGACGGTCCATACGGCCACGGCCATTGGGATATGGCCGTCGATGATTGCAAAGCGGCTCGGCGGCAATCCTATCTCGGTCAGGAAACGCCGGTAGCCGTCTGCGTCAAACTCCCGTTTGGGCGCGAAACCCAACATGCGAAAAATACCCATGGTCGGTCTGATGAAGAAGCCGCGCAAATCTTTCAGCAAGCCAACAGGGACGATCACCAGGCCCCGCGATATGCGTTTCAATTCGGCGGCGGCCTTTTCCGGCTCGTCAATCAGATGGAGTATCTGCGAGGCAATCACCACGTCGTAGGTCCCGTCCGGTTCGCCCGTGTCAAACAGGCTGCGGGTGTCAAATCTGATGTTGCCCGCACCGCTTCGTTCGGCCTTCCGACGGGCAATTTTCAGCATCCGCTTGGACAGATCGGTACACAGTACGCTCGCCGCTTTGTCCGCAATGGCAAGGCTAATGGCGCCCGTCCCCGCGGCGGTCTCGAACACGACCGCGCCCCGCGGGGTCAGGTCCCGTATCATGCGGATCATGCCCTCGTACGCCGACTTGTTCATCTGTTCAGCCCGGTCATAAAATGGGGCGCAGAAATCCCAGAAAGTCATAGCAATCCTTCCCATCTGTTGCCTGTGGTGGCCAAGTACATGCGCCCGCAGTCGGAATGGTCACCTGTTTTCCGCTTGGATCATGGCCACCGTCCTGGCGCACTGCGCGCCGCCATAATACTTGTCGAGGACATCGGCAAACACCTTTTCCTCCGGAGCGGCCAGTGCGAACAGCGTCATAGAGGAGCGGAGCTTCAAATCGTCCGGGCTGCCGAACACCCTGTGCGGGTCATTTGCGGAGAGCGCAAGCAGCGCCGCACATATCTCACGCAGCCGCGTACCAAGCGTGGCGTCCGCAAGGTATGCCTTTGCCTCTTCCAAATCCTGTATGCCATAAAACTGCGCCATGCCGGAGAAGCCCAATCCCTCCATCTGCGGAAAGACAAACCACATCCAGTGGCCCTCTTTATAGCCGCCGCGGATTTCAGCCAAGGCCTCTTCATACACCCCGCCGCTTTGCGCCTCAATAAACCGGGACAACGCCCGCCGCTCGCTCATCTTCTTCACTCCTTTGTATGAATTGATTCAGCTATCAAAAATCTCGCCCTCCGCCCCGCCGGCGCTCATTGAAGCGCGCGGCGGTATTGCGCCGTGCGGACCGTGCGGCCGACGGCGGAGAAACAGAGACGGGAGAAGTCGAAAAGCTGCCCCGCCAGGTCTTTTACACTCTCCGGCGTGACGGCGTCGTAACAGGCCATGATCTCCTCGGGGGAGGGGATGGCCCCCAGCAGGAGTTCGTTGCGCCCCAGGTGGTTCATCCGGGAGGACGTCGACTCCATGCCCATCAGTACGTTGGCCTTCACCTGCTCGCGCGCGCGCTCCGTCTCCTCCCGCGTCGGACCCGCGTCGGCAAACCGCCGCACAATGTCG
>JAITDM010000279.1 GCA_031282535.1 Oscillospiraceae bacterium | reverse complement strand
TTGGCGTAAGCCAAGCGGGCCGGACGGCGTGGGAAGCAGGGGACACAGCGCACAAAGCCGGACGCCGTGTGCAGACGGCGGCCGGGGATCCCCCAAGGACAAACCCGTGCGGCGCGCGCTGACCGCGATGCGAACCTAAAATGTAAAAATACGATATCGGCGCCGGCGCCGGCTTCGTCACGAGCGGGGGCCGGCGCCGCCCTTAGGGGGCGCCTCAAAAACAGCTGACATTTGAACCATGGCAGGACACATCTTGCGAAAAGAGGAACAGACATGAAACGAAGTGCTTTTTGGCGCCGCGCCGCGGGCTTGGCGGCCGCGTTCTGCCTGCTGGCGGGCGGGCTCGCGGGGGTTGCGGCGGAGGACCGGACGTTTGCCGACATAGACGGCCACTGGGCGCGAAGCGACGTGCAGGCGCTGGCGGGCCTCCACTATGTCGCGGGGATGCCGGACGGGCTGTTTCATCCGAATGAGACGATGCGGCTGGAGCAGTTTGTCACGATCATCGTCCGAAGCCGGTACGGAGACCAGGCGCCGACCGGAGCGGGCTGGGCCTCCGGCTACCTCGATCTGGCGCTGCAGCAGGGCGTTTTGGATTCCATCGACATCGCCGTCGGCGCCAGACCGCTGAAGCGGGGCGACGCCGCCCGGATCGCCGCCCTGAGTCTCCAGCGCCTGTACGGGGAGGAGGCGGAAAACGACGTCTCCCCGGCCGATCGGCTGACGGATTTCCCGAACTGTCACACCTGCCGCGTCCACATCTCCGACGTCTACACCAAGGGGGTCATGACGGGCCGGCCCGGGTTCATCTTCGACAGCGAGGGGCTGCTGACGCGCGCCGAGGGCTGTGCGGTCATCGTGCGCATGTTGTACCCCGAACGCCGCATCCTCCCGCCGCCGGCCGAGGACGGCGCGACGGACGACGCGGCGGAGACGGACGCGGCGGACGCGCTGATCACGCCAGAGTTGGTGCGCGAGATTCAGCAGACGGACCCGGCCGCCGTGGTTGTGGATGTCCGCAACCAGGATGAGCGCGACAAGGGCTATATCCCCGGCAGCATCCTGATCCCGCTGGCGGTGCTGAAAGAGACCGGCGCCGCGCAGCTCACGGACAAGGAGGCGGTCGTCGTCGTGTACTGCCAGTCCGGCGGGCGTAGCGCGCAGGCCAAGGAATTTTTGGAGGGGCTCGGCTATCTCCGCGTCTACGACATGGGCGGCATCGGCCGCTGGCCCTACGAGTTGACAGATAACAGTTGACAGTTTGGGGCGGAGGAGGACACTATGCGCATCTACCACGCCGAACATTACGACGACATGAGCCGCAAGGCGGCCAACATTCTGTCGGCCCAGGTGATCCTGAAACCGGCCAGCGTGCTGGGGCTGTCCACGGGGTCCACGCCCGTGGGTCTGTACCGGCAGCTGGCCGAGTGGTACCGCAAGGGCGACGTCGATTTCTCCGGGGTCACGACGGTCAATCTGGACGAATACCAGGGGCTTGCCCCGGACGATCCGCAGAGCTACGCCCGGTTTATGCGGGAGAATTTTTTCGACCACATCAACGTAAAGCGCGAAAACACACATCTCCCGGATGGTCTGGCGGCGGATGCGGAGCGGGAGTGCGCCCGGTACGAGGCGATTCTCCGCGACAGCGGCGGACTCGACATGCTGCTGCTGGGGATCGGCCACAACGGGCACATCGGCTTCAACGAACCCGGCGGCGCCTTTGAGAAGGGCACGCACCTCGTCACGCTGACGCAGAGCACGATCGAGGCCAACCAGCGTTTCTTCCCCAGTGCGGACGACGTGCCCCGCCACGCCTACACGATGGGCATCCGCTCCATCATGCAGGCGCGGACCATCGTGGTCGTCGTCTCCGGGGCGTCCAAGGCCGGCATTGTCCGCCGCGCCTTCGCCGGTCCGGTGACCCCGGAGGTCCCCGCTTCGGTCCTTCAGCTCCACAACAACGTGATCCTCGTGGGGGACAGGGAAGCGATGAAACAATTGAGAATTGAGAATTGAGAGTGGAGAATTAACAATTATTTCCAATTTTGTTTTGCGAGAAACCCCGGGGCCGGTTGGCGCATGCGCGCCGATCGGTTCCCGGGGTTTCTGTAGCGATGTGGACGAACTGAAAGCCTTTTTCAAAATTACCCCGCCGGACGGACGCGGCGGGGACCCAGACACAGAGGGAGCTGACGGGAGATGGACATAATCTCGGCGATCCTGGCGTTTTTGCTCCGCACTGACACGTTACGAATGCTACTGGTAAAGCTCTATCCATAATTCATGTTTTTCAAGGTGACATGAAACGCCGTCCGTGTCGATTTGAACTTCGGCGCGAACGCATCTGTGTAGCCATACAGATTGGCGGTTTCGTTCCGGATTTTCTTGAGACCGCTGCCGCGCCGCTCTACGAAGTCCAGTCGATGGAAGATCTCGGAGATGATGGGATTGCGGCGTGTAGACGCTACTTCCTCGATGTCGCGTTCCTGAATCAGCGTACCGTCCGGCATCCCGCCGGGAGAATAAATCTCCAGACGATCATCAAACATATCAACATGAACCTCGCTGCCGATAACGCTGTAATCCCTATGCATCAGGGCGTTGGCAAGAGCTTCAAAAACTGCCCTGTCGGCATAGTCCGGTTTATTGACCCTGTGGTCGGACATCTTTTTCCACCGCACCTTGGAATTCATCTTGACAAAATCATGGCTGCTCATAAGCTGCGAAATGATGTTGCCTTCAAATTCCTTGTCGTCAACGGCATCATCTACGCCGCCGCTCTTGTCAAGACCGTCCCAATGGGTGCAAAACACTCTGGACTGCAAAAGCGGACACTCGTCAGAGAACATCAATCCTGCATAGGTCAATGTGCCATCCGGCCTGCATATTCCAAAGGACACATAGTCTTTTTCTATGAGCACCAGCTTTTTTATTCTCTTAAATGTCGCATCGAAAACCGTAAACGTCAAATCACTCACCTTGTATTCCGTGGGCATTGAATCAAATGTGAGGTTCTTGCCGCGCCTCGCAAGCTCACTCAACTGCTGCGGCGAAGCAGGGACGCTTTCATCACCAACACGGACATAGGCTATCGTATTACCATCCGCGATGTAGTAATACGGTGGAGTTTCACCGCGAGGGACATGTAACACCAGTATGATCTTACCATCTTCTAAACGGTAAGGCTTCAGGTTGAATTCTGGCAGCGGCGATATACGCGCCTGTATTAATTTGCTGATTTGCTCTGTGGTCGTCTTCACATCATCAAGTCCGATGGCAGAGCCTTTGTCATCCACCCCATAGAAAAAGCTACCGCCCTGTCCATTTGCGTATGCGCTTACGGTTTTGAGCCAACTTTTGGGTCTGTTTATTTCGAGAGCAGATTTGAATTCATATTCCGTTGCTTCTGCCACAAGCAGTTCTTTCAATGTTAGCATATTCTCCTACCGCCCCTAACGTGG
>JAITDM010000255.1 GCA_031282535.1 Oscillospiraceae bacterium | reverse complement strand
CGTTTTCCGTGTGGAGCGAGGCCACTTTGCTCTTGATGTACTGGTAGGCTTCGTTCAGCGCCTCGTTCTCGGCGGAGGAGAGGGAATTCTCGCGTTCCCTGCGCACCTCCTCCAGGATCGCCTGGCTGTCGGCCTCGGCGTCCGAGGTGATGGCTTTGGTAAAGAGATCCAGCTTTTCCTCCAGACTGGCCATAAATACCCTCCTGCGCGTTCGTAGGGGCGGATGGCGATCCGCCTTTTTTGGGGTTGGACGCGGGGCGATTACCCGACGCGGGGCGATTGCCATCGCCCCCTACGCGTCACACGCGGATGCCGATGGCTTCGCGGATGTAACGCGTGATGGAATCGGCCGAGCGGCCGGTGCCGTGCCGGTCCGGGATCTCCACCACCAGGGTGTGCGTCAGTTTGAGCTTGAGGTCGTAGATGAGCTCCGGGGTCTCGCGGGCCAGCTTTTCGGTGATCAGCAAAACGCCGATGTCAGGATTCGCGATGACTTTGGACACGGCCTCTTTGATCTCCTCCGGGGAGGAGGCGCGCGTCCCGTCGATGCCGGCCAGGCGGAACCCGGTCAGGGTGTCGGAATTGTCTGCTATCACAAAGAAACGCATACGGCATCTCCTTTTCCGCGGACGGTGGCGCGGGGCGGGTCTCAGAACTTGTTCAGGATCGAGAAGGCGATGATGAGGCCGTACAGCGCGATGCCTTCCGCCAGGGCGACAAAGATGAGCGCCTTGCCGAATGTTTTGTCGTTTTCCGAGATGGCGCCGAGCGCCGCCGCGCCGGAGGCCGCCACGGCGATGCCGCTGCCGACGCCGGAGATGCCCACGGCCAGCGCCGCGGCGATCATGCCGAGGCCGGCCTGCGGGTCCAGCGCCCGCACGGCGGCTTCCGCCGCGCCCGGTGCGGCCGCGGCCAGCGCCTGCCCCGCGATGCCGGAGGCCGCGAAGAACACGCTCATGGCAAAGAAGGAGACGATGTGCGTCACGAGCGCGTGTTTCACCGGCTTGCCGGCCGCTTTGCGGCGGTAGATGAGATACAGGGACGCCGCGATCATCGCGACCAGGACCAGGATAGACACAATTTGCATCGGAAACATTGAAAACCCTCCTAAATTCATAAAGTCGCGCCGGAAAACGGATCAGTTGTGGTGGGCGTGATAATCGATGATGATCGGACTGTACGGACGGCCCTCGGCGGCGTAAAAGCGGCTGAAGATCTCGTAGAAGTGGAGACGCAGCACTTGAATCCCGACGAGAAGCCCTTCGATGCCCATGACGAGGAGGTTGCCCAGGAGGATGACGACGAGGTTGCCGCCTTCTCCCTCGTGGGCGCCGGCCAGCATGAAGACGACCGACATCATCGAGGCGTGGCTGATGGCGTACGCGCCCACGCGCAGGAAGGAGATGGTGTTTGTGACGTAGGAGAGCAGGATCTCGATGAGTTCAAACACATTCTCCAGCACGTAGTCGACGACGCCCGGCGGTTTCCAGAACGACCGGTATTTGATGAGGTGCGCGAGCGGCTCCCGCAGGAAGATGAGGACGAGCGGAAACGCGGCGAGTCCGACGAGCAGCCCTGTGGGGAAGAGGTTTTCCGCAAAGCCCAGGATGGGCAGGACGATCGCCTGAATGGCGAGATAGAGGATGAGCCCGGCCAGCGCGTTCGGCCCGAGCAAACTCTTGAGCGGACTTTTTTGTCGGATGCCGTTTATGATGTTCGTGATGAACGAGACGGTCAGCAGGGCGACGCCCAGGTAGATGGCCATCTGCAGCCCCAGCCGGTTGTTTTCGGCGGACTCCAGGATCTTAAAGCCGGGCAGCCAGTGTTCGAACCCGAACACGCTGCCGTAGACAAAGAGGCCGAAGAAGATGGACGAAACCCCCGCGTAACAGACGATGGGCCCGAGCCACATCTTTTTGACAAATTTCATGATGAGCCCCGTGACGACCAGCAGCGCGCCCTGGCCCGCGTCGCCGAACATGATGCCGAACAGCAGCGTATAGAGGATGGCCATCAGGGGCGTCGGATCGATCTCGTTGTAGGAGGGCAGGCCGTACATCGCGAGGTATGGTTCGAACGGCCGGAAGATGCGCGGATTTTTGAGCTTGATGGGCGGGGTGTACTCGACCACCGCGTCGGGGTCGTCCGCCACGACGACGACGGTGAGCGAACGCTGCTTTTCAAACTGCGCGGTAAAGGCCGGGTAATCCGGCTCCGGCACCCAGCCGAGGAGGTAGAAGCTCTCCTCCGTGTGGGCGGCGTAGCGGCGGATGTTGAAGCTGTCGTTCATAAAGCGCGCGTAAGAGTAACAGCGCAGGAAACGTTCCTTCTCCGTGTCCGCCAAAATCCGCAGCTCGCTTTTGATCTCCTCCAGGCGGTACTCCGCCCGCTCGGTGTCGAGCGTGACCTCCCGGAAGGCCTCCTCGCCGGTGCCTTTGACGCGGCTGGAGATGCGGATGCGCTGAAACTGGAGGGAACCCATCAGGGAATCCGCCTTCTCCGCACTGGCGCGCGTCGTCATGTACATGCCGTACACCCAGTCCCGTTCGAGGCTCGTGAGGAAAAAGAACAGGTCGCTGCGCTCCATCAGGTGGGCGATGAAGTTGTTGTACGTCTCGCGCGGCATCCGGCCGAAGCGGAATTTGACGTAGGTCACGGTGAAAAAGTCCTGTAGGGGGACGTTGACGTCCGTGATGTGCTGGAGTTGCATGCGAATGCGCTCGTTGTCGGTGATCCGCTGCGTGAGGGCGGTGCGCTCGTCGATCAGCGCCTGGTAGCGGGCCTCCAGGTCTTTGAGGAACAAAAAGGATTTGTCCGGGCTGAAATTCATGCTTTCAAACGAGCGGTAGGCGAGTTCGATCTCCATGCGGTCCGCCATGGACTCCGCCTGCCGCAGCAGGTCGGCGTAAGGGTTCTGCTGCTCAAACGGATACAAAAACTTGATGTTTTTGATCACATTGGTCGTGGATTCCGGGTGAAACTGCTGATTGATAATATACGAATACACCACCGAGTCAAATTCACTCAGCGGTCCGGCGATGGTCACAAGTTTCATCGGGACAACAGCCACAAGCTTCACTTCCCCAGAAAAAGAAATTTCTTTTTCATACCAATCTTCTGCACCAAAACACGTTCGAATTGGGGACAGGGCAGACGACGCCGTACGCGCGCGGCGGCGGCGTCAGGACACACCGAACAGCACGGAGGGGGCCTGTGAGAGCTGTAGGCCGTACCGCACGCATTCGATGACATTGATCAGGTTTTTGAGTTCCACCTGCCGCAGGTTGAGGTAGGCGAGCGGCGTGTACACGGAGGGCGAAGCGCCGCTCAGGGCGCGGCGGTTGAACTCGTAGAGGAACTGATAGTAATATTCCTCGATGTGCGTGTAGACGTGGGAGGAAAAGAATTTGCCGTAGGGCGAGGCGCACAAAAGTCCCCACGCGTCCTCCTCCGTGGCGGCCGTGTACATCTCCCGAATGAAGGCGGGCGTGAGTTTGTGATGCGCCGGGATCAGCATGGACAGCACATCCCCGAGCTGGTGGGGGAAGTACCGGCGCACGCGCATGAGGGTCATGATGTTGATCATGTCCACTTCGACGCCCACCGACTCCTTCAGCACCGCCAGCGTCTTGCCGTGGTACCGCGCGCCGATCATGTCGAGGAGCGCGCGGTAGTAGTGGCTGCGCATGACCGTCTCGACCGTGGTGTAATTGGGGAACCCCTCCTCGGTGAGCGGCAGGCGGGCCAGCGGCGTGTAGAAGTTCGTCTCCCGCACGGCCGCCAGCATGTCCTCATAGGTGGATGCCTTTGAGAGCATACTGTAATGGATGCGGCTGTGGCGGTCAAAGAAGGGCGGCGCGTCGAAGTGATACTCGTCGGCCCGCCCGGCGCGCGCGTAGCGAAGAAACAGCATGATCTGTTCCATCTCGGTGAGCAGCACGCGGTTGTTGCTGATGAAGCGATCCTCCCGGCTGATGTAGTGCAGGATGCTGAGGGACTCCTCCAGCAGGTGGTGCCGCAGGGCGGCTTCGAGGGCGCCGCGGCGGGGCTCCTCCTGACTGCCGGACAGCGCGTCGCGCCAGCCGGGGTGGTTGCGCAGGTAGGCCACGACTTCCGACACCCGTTTGAAGGAGGCGATCTTGAGATAATCCTCCGGCATCAGGCGCCGGCTGTACATGGCGCGTACCTTTGTGGCCACCGCGCTGTAGTCGATGAGCTGCCCTAACATTGGCCGATCACCAGCTGAAACAGGCGGTCCGTCATCTCTTTGCGGTGCTCGCGGAAGAAGGCGTCCACCTGCGCGAGGTCGGCGGAGAGCGCCGCGTCGAGCTGCCCGATCTGTTCGTCGGCCAGCACCGATTCCTGGGCCGCCACGGCTTCCACCCGGCGCTCCGCGCGCTCGAGGTATTTGGCGTGCAATTCCTCCCACTGTGTGCGCAGGTCGTCCGGCAGCCGGTCACGCTTGGCCTTGGCCTCGCTGGCAATCTGCTGGGCGAGCTGCTCAGCTTCGATGATCTTGTTTAAGAGTTCCATGTATTCCATAAAACAAGCGCGCCCTTTCCCTGTCTTCGGACAGAGTTTTCGAACAGAAATCATTATAACATATGCACTCCAAAAAGCCATAGCAAACGAAAAAAAACATTGACAAGATGCAGGGATTTGATTCGACAGTTTTCGTGAGGATTGATACTGCCGCCCGCGGGCGTCTCCCGGCGGGGGCGTGCGGCGCCCGCGGCGGCCGCCCTCTATCTTTGTATCGTTTGTTCCCGGCGTGACCTTTATCCCGATTCTGCCAAAGCGGGGCGGTTTTTCACGCGGCGTACGGTTTTGCGCCAAAATTGCCGGGCGCGGGCGGCGAAATCGGGCGCTTCTCATTGACTTGGAGGGCCGAAGCAGATATAATATAGCAGAGTTTTTGATGTAGGAGGCGTGTCGTGTGACAGAAATACTCAGGTTGCTTGCCAAGGACTGCGCGCTCACCCACGCGCAGATCGCCGCCATGCTCGGCGTCACGGCCGAGGAGGTGACGGCGGCGGTGCGCGATTACGAGGAGAAAGGCGTGATCCTGGGCTACAAGGCCGTCGTCGACTGGGAGAAGGTCGGGATCGAAACCGTGACGGCGCTCATCGATGTGAAAACCACCCCCCAGCGCGGCGAGGGCTTCGACCGCGTGGCGGAACGGATCTATCAATATGACGAGGTGGAGAGCCTCTACCTCATGTCGGGCGGGTACGATTTGTCCGTGCTGATCACGGGCCGCACGATGAAAGAGGTGGCGCTTTTTGTGGCGGAAAAACTGGCGCCGCTGGAGGCGGTCACGGGTACGGCCACGCATTTTCTGCTGCGAAAATACAAAGAGCAGGGCGCCGTGTTCGCGGACCGCGAAGAACAACAGGAGAGGATGAGGCTGCTGTGAGCGAATTTCAGTGGAGGATGGGCGATCGGGCCATGGCGCTTACGCCGTCCGGTATCCGCAAATTCTTCGACATCCTGGAGACCATGCCGGAGGCCATCTCCCTCGGCATCGGGGAGCCGGATTTTGTCACGCCGTGGCCCGTGCGCGACATGGGCATCTACTCCCTCGAAAAGGGGTTTACCAAGTACACGCCCAACGCCGGCCTGAGTGAGCTGCGGACGGAGATCGCCCGCTACATGCGGCGGCACTACGGCCTCTCCTACGAGGCCGCGCGCCAGACGCTGGTCACGGTGGGCGGCAGCGAGGCGATCGATCTGCTGATGCGCGCCGTCCTGAACCCGGGCGACGAGGTGCTGATCCCCCAGCCGTCGTTTGTCTGTTACGGGCCTCTCGCCACCCTCGTGGGGGCGCGGCCGGTCTATATAGAGACCACGGCGGACAATGAGTTCCGTCTGACCGCCGCGCAGCTGCGCGGCGCCATCACGCCGAAGACCCGCCTGCTTGTGCTGCCGTTTCCCAACAACCCGACGGGCGGCATCATGACATGGGCCGACCTCGAAGCCATCGCCGAGGTGCTGCGGGGCACGGACATCATGGTGCTCTCCGACGAGATCTACGCCGAGCTCACCTACGGGGCGCGGCACGTCTCGATCGCGCAGATCCCCGACATGTACGAGCGGACGGTGGTCGTCAACGGCTTTTCGAAGTCGCACGCCATGACCGGCTGGCGCATGGGGTATGTCTGCGGCCCGGAGGACGTCATCCAGACGATGGTCAAGATCCATCAGTACGCCATCATGTGCGCGCCCACGACCAGCCAGTACGCCGCCATCGAGGCGCTGCGAAACGGAGACGGGCACATCACGGCCATGCGCGAGGAGTACGACACCCGCCGCCGCTTTGTCCTGGACCGGCTGCGCGGTATGGGCCTGCCCTGTTTCGAACCGCTGGGAGCCTTTTACGTCTTCCCCGACATCCGTTGTACCGGGCTCACCTCCGACGCGTTCTGCGAGCGGCTGCTGCGCGAAAAGAAGGTGGCCACCGTGCCCGGCGAGGCCTTCGGCGACTCGGGCTCCGGTTTTGTCCGCTGCTGCTACGCCACCTCCATGCGGCAGCTCACCGAGGCGCTGGATCGCATCGAGTCATTTTTGGAAATAATTGGAAATTAAAGGCAGGGACGGCTCGCCGGGCCGTCCGCGCGGCGGTTTTGGAGACGCCGCCCTGCCGGCCAGTATCGGGTATCAATAAGATGGGATAAAAGAAAGAGAAGATCAAAGAAAGAGGAGTGTAGGTATCATGGGACTGTTGAAAGCGGGCCTGGGCGCGTTGGGCGGCGTGATGGCCGACCAATGGCGCGAGTACTTCTACTGTGAATCCATGGAGGCGGACGTGCTGGCCGTCAAGGGGAAAAAGCGAACCACCGGGCGCGGCGTCAACGTGAAGGGTGAGGACAACATCATCTCGAACGGTTCGATCGTCGCGGTCAACGAGGGGCAGTGCATGCTCATCACAGACCAGGGGAAGGTCGTGGAGCTGTGCGTCGAGGCGGGCGAGTTCGTCTGGGACGCCTCCACCGAACCCAGTCTCCTGGGGGGCGGCAGCTTTGGAACCAACCTGATCGAGACCTTTAAAACGGTCGGCAAGCGCTTCACCTTCGGGGGCGACACGGGCAAGGACCAGCGCGTCTACTTTTTCAACACCAAGGAACTGATGGGCAACAAGTACGGCACGCCGAACCCCGTCCCATTCCGCCTGGTGGACAACAACATCAAATTGGACGTCGACATCCATATCCGCTGCCACGGGGAGTATTCCTACCGGATCACAAATCCGCTGCTCTTTTATGTCAACGTCTGCGGCAATGTGCAGGAGGTCTTCCGACGCACGAAGATCGAGAGCCAGCTGAAGTCGGAGCTGATGACGGCCCTGCAGCCGGCGCTGGCGAAGCTCTCCGCCATGGGGATCCGCTACAGCGAGCTGCCGGCCCACACGATGGAGATCGCCAACGCGCTGAACGAGATCCTCTCGCAGAAGTGGAGCCTGCTGCGCGGCCTCTCCGTCGTCTCCTTTGGCGTCGACTCCGTGACGGTCTCCGACGAGGACGCGCAGATGATCAAGACGCTGCAGCAAAACGCGGTGTTCCGCGACCCGACGATGGCGGCGGCGCACCTCGTGAACGCGCAGGCCCAGGCGATGCAGTCCGCCGCGAAGAACGAGTCGCAGGGCCCGCTGCTGGCCTTTGCCGGCATGAACATGGCCCAGTCCGTCGGCGGGGCCAGCCCGCAGAACCTGTTTGCGATGGGGCAGCAACAGCAGCCCCCGCCCGGTTACCCGCCGGTGCCCGGCGCGCCGCAGCCCCCGCCGGGGTACCCCCCCCAGCCCGGATATCCGCCGGCGCCGGGCTACGCGCCGCCTCCCGTCCAGGCGCCGCCCGTGCAGCAGGGCTACGCGCCCCCCGTCCAGACGCCGCCCGTCCCGCCTCAGGCGGCCGCGCCGGCGGCCGGCGCCGCGGGCTGGACCTGCGCCTGCGGGACCGCGGCCAACCAGGGCAAATTCTGCCGCGAGTGCGGCGCGCCCAAACCGCCTTCGGCCCCGACGGCGGACGGCTGGACCTGTGCCTGCGGCACGCTGAACAAGGGCAAGTTCTGTGCGGAGTGCGGCGCGCGGAAGCCGGCGGGCGCGCCGACTTACCGCTGCGACAAATGCGGCTGGGAACCGGAGGATCCTTTCAAGGCGCCGAAGTTCTGTCCCGAGTGCGGCGATGTCTTTGACGAAAACGACGTCGTCGGGAGGTGAGGGACGTGGCGGATAACGAGTACAGCTACATGCATCCGGAGGCGGCCCGCACCAAGACCCTGGATGAGACCGACAAAAAATGCCCGTCCTGCGGCGGCACCATGGATTACGACCCCGCGACGGGCGGGTTGCACTGCCCTTTCTGCGATCACCGGCAGGCCATTACATACGCCCCCGACCAGCAGACGCGGGCCGCGGAGCTGGACTTCGCCACGGCGGAGCAGACGGGCAACTGCGACTGGGGCCGGGAGACCAAGGCGATCATCTGCAAAAACTGCGGCGCGGAGTCGGTGTACGACGCGCTGGTGATCTCGAACGAGTGCCCGTACTGCGGCTCCAACCAGGTGATGGAGGAGAAGGGGAAGAACACGCTGGCGCCGAACGGCGTCGTGCCGTTCCGCGTCGACATCCAGCGGGCCGGGTCTTTGTTTGTGGGGTGGATCCGCAAAAAGATCTTCTGCCCCAAGGCGGCCAAGGAGAAGGCGAAGCCCGAGTCCTTCACGGGCGTGTACCTGCCCTACTGGACCTTCGACGCCAACACGACTTCCCGCTATGCCGGCCGCTACGGCATTGACCGGACGGTGCGCAAGGACGGAAACACCAAGGTGATCACCGACTGGTACCAGATGTCGGGCGTACACGAGGAGTTCATCAACGACCAGCTGGTGATCGCGACGGACCGGCACGAGCCCGGGCTGCTCTCGCGGATCGAGCCGTTTAACACCGAGGACAACATGGCCTACCGGCCGGAATTTGTGGCCGGCTTTGTGGCCGAGCGCTACTCCATCGGTCTGAAGGACGCCTGGAAGCGGGCGATGGACGCCATCCGGAACGTACTCACGGGGCACATTCGGGATGAGGTCCGCGTCCGGAAAAACGCCTCGCGGGTCTCGGTGGAGCGGTTGGAGACGGACTACCGCAACGTCACCTACAAGTACCTGTTGCTGCCCGTGTGGCTCTCGTCTTTCCAGTACGGGGGCAAGACATATCAGTTTATGATCAACGGCCAGACCGGCAAGGTGGGCGGCAAGGCGCCCGTCTCGCCGCTGCGCGTGGCCATCGCCGTCCTCATCGGCCTCGCGCTGCTCGCGCTCTACTACTTTGTGCGCAATGCATAGGGGCGGCGTCAGATGGTTCCGCCGCCGCGGGCGGGACCGACATTGTTGTGACCGCAAGAGGCTGTCGGTTTGACAGCCTCTTGCGTGATTTGAGAGACAATAGCACCTTGTTGCCGCGAAGCGGCAACAAAAAACAAGAATTGAGGTTGTGGGTTGCAGGTGCAACCCACGTTAGAGGAGAGAGTTGAGTTGACAGAGGAGATTGGGCGGAGCGAGGCGGAGCGGACGGCTTTGGCGCGGTTGAATGACAAACAGCGGGCGGCGGTGCTGCACACGGAGGGGCCGCTGCTCGTGCTGGCGGGCGCGGGCAGCGGCAAGACCACCGTGCTCACCGAGCGGATTGCGCAGATCATCCGCAACGGCACGCCGCCCTGGGCGGTCATTGCCATCACCTTTACAAACAAGGCGGCCGGGGAGCTGAAGGAGCGGCTGGAACGGCTGCTCGGCCTCCGGAGCCGCGACGTGTGGGCCTCGACGTTCCACTCCGCCTGCGTGCGGATTTTGCGCCGGGAGATCGAACGTCTCGGCTTTACCCGCTCGTTTACGATCTACGACGCCGACGACGCGGTACGGGTGATCAAGCTGATTTTGGGCGAGCTGTTCCCGTCGGACAGCCGACTCACGCCGAAGGCCGTGCTCGGCGCCATCAGCCGCGCCAAGAACGGGATGCTCACCCCGTCGGCGTACGAGGCGCGCGCGGCCGGCGATTTCCGCGACGGGCAGATCGCCCAGGTCTACCGGATCTACCAGCAGCGCCTGCGCGCGGCCAACGCGCTGGACTTCGACGATCTCATCCTGCACACGGTCACGCTGCTGCGGGACTTTGAGGAGGTCCGCGCGCATTATCAGCGCCAGTTTCAGTACGTGCTGGTGGACGAGTACCAGGACACGAACCACTTACAGTACCTGCTGACGTCGATGCTCGCCGGCGGGACGCGGAACCTCTGCGTCGTGGGGGACGACGACCAGAGCATCTACCGGTTCCGCGGCGCGACGATCGAGAACATTTTACAGTTTGAGACGCAGTATCCGGACGCCATGGTCGTCCGTCTGGAGCAGAACTACCGCTCCACGGGCGCCATTTTGACGGCGGCGAACCATCTGATCGCCCACAACCTGGGCCGCAAGGGGAAGACGCTCTGGACAGACAACCCCTCCGGCAAGCCGGTCACCGTCCACAGCGCCCACAGCGACGGCGACGAGGCCTCCTATGTGGCCGGTCGCATCCTGGAAGGCGTCAAGCAGGGGCGGCCGTTCAAGGATTTTTGCGTGCTCTATCGGATCAACGCCCTGTCGAACCGCATGGAGGACGCGTTCAAGCGAAACGGCGTCCCCTACCGCATCATCGGCGGCGTCCGCTTCTTCGACCGGGCCGAGGTCAAAGACATCCTGGCGTATCTCTGCGTCGTCCACAACCGGGACGACGAGGTGCGGCTGAAGCGCATTCTCAACGTTCCGGCGCGCGGCATCGGCGACAAGACGGTGGAGATGGCCGACTACCTGGCCCGCCGGGACGGCCGGCCGCTCTTTTCGGTGCTGCGAGAGGCCGCCGACTATCCGGAGCTGAGCCGGGCGGCGCGGGCGATCGGGGGGTTCACGTCGCTGATCGACGCGCTCGCGGACGCGCTGCCCAACCTGACGCTGGCAGATTTTTACAAATTTGTCGTAGAGCGCACCGGGTATGCGGCGCAGCTCACCGAGCGGGCGGAGCGGGGGGAGATAGAGGCGGCGGGCCGTCTTGAGAACGTATGGGAGTTACAATCCAGCGTGGCGCAGTACGAGGAAAACGCGGAAGAGCCGACGCTGGGTGGGTTTTTAGACGAGGTGGCGCTTTTCACGGACATTGAGCGTTACGACGCCGACGCCGACGCGGTGGTCATGATGACGATGCACGCCGCCAAGGGGCTGGAGTTCCCGGTGGTCTTTGTGACGGGGGTAGAGGAGGGTCTCTTTCCCGGCCGGCAGAGTCAGGAGGACGAGCAGTCCATTGAGGAGGAGCGGCGGCTGTGTTACGTGGCGATGACGCGGGCGCGGGAGGAGCTGTACATCACCTGTGCGTATGAGCGGATGCTCTTTGGGCAGACGGCGCACAACCCGGTGTCCCGGTTTGTCAAGGAGTTGCCGGCGTACGCCCAACTGGACAGTGCGGCGGCCGCACCCGGCCGCGCGGCGGCGGGCGCGCACAAGGGCGCCGGCGCGCAGAGCGGCGCCGGTTTCCGGGGCCGGCTGAAATCCGCGGCGGCCGCGGGGCTGGCGGCACGCGCCCGTCCGGCGGCCGCGGCCGCGCCGCCGCCGCTGCAAGTGGGGCAGATGGTCGTCCACACGGTCTTTGGCCGCGGCATGGTGCTCTCGTCCCAGCCGATGGGCGGAGACGC
>JAITDM010000178.1 GCA_031282535.1 Oscillospiraceae bacterium | reverse complement strand
CTGAACAAGGCCGACATGGTTGACGACGAGGAGATCCTGGAGCTCGTCGAGCTCGAGGTTCGCGAGCTGCTGTCCTCGCAGGGCTTCCCGGGCGACGACGCCCCCGTCGTGCGCGTCTCGGGCCTCAAGGCCCTCGAGGGTGACGAGAAGTGGACCCAGTCCGTTCTCGACCTCATGGACGCCGTCGACGAGTCGATCCCCGACCCGGTGCGTGACCGTGACAAGCCGTTCCTCATGCCCATCGAGGACGTCTTCACCATCACCGGCCGTGGCACCGTCGTGACGGGCCGCGCCGAGCGTGGCACGCTGGCCATCAACTCCGAGGTCGAGATCGTCGGCATCCGCCCGACGCAGAAGACCACGGTCACCGGTATCGAGATGTTCCACAAGCAGCTCGACGAGGCCTGGGCGGGCGAGAACTGTGGTCTGCTCCTCCGCGGCACCAAGCGCGAGGACGTCGAGCGCGGTCAGGTCGTCGTGAAGCCGGGTTCGGTCACGCCGCACACCGAGTTCGAGGGCACCGCGTACATCCTGTCCAAGGACGAGGGTGGCCGCCACAACCCGTTCTACGCGAACTACCGTCCGCAGTTCTACTTCCGCACCACCGACGTGACCGGCGTCATCACGCTGCCGGACGGCGTCGAGATGTGCATGCCGGGCGACAACATCGAGATGGACGTCGAGCTCATCACCCCGATCGCCATCGAAGAGGGCCTCCGCTTCGCCATCCGCGAGGGCGGCCGCACGGTCGGCTCGGGCGTCGTCATCAAGGTCAACGAGTAAGGTTGTTTTTTGGTCCGTCTGTCGGCCGCGCCGGCCCCCTGGGGAGGGCGTTATGCCGGAGCAGGTCCAAAAGCAGGTGGCGGAAAATCGCAAGGCCCGGCACGACTACTTCATTGTGGAACGGTTTGAGGCCGGCGTCGAGCTGCGCGGCACCGAGGTCAAGTCCATCCGTCTGGGCACGGTGAATCTCAAGGACGCTTTCTGTGTGGTCAAAGACGGGGAGCTGTTTGTGCGCGGCCTGCACGTGAGCCCGTACGAGAAGGGGAACGTGTTCAACGTGGACCCTGTGCGGCCCCGGCGGCTGCTCATGCACAAGCGGGAGATCCGCCGGCTTGAGGCGCGCGTCAAGCTGGAGGGCTTCGCGCTGATTCCGCTGAAGATCTATTTTCTCGGGCCCCGCGTCAAGCTGGAGATTGCGCTCTGCAAGGGCAAGAAGCTGCACGACAAGCGCGAGGCGGAAGCCGGGCGCACGGCGCGGCGCGAAATGGAGCAACTGTTAAAGGAGAAAAACCGATGAGACGAAACAGACGTGTGTCCGCGGCGCTGGTTGCCTTGGTGTTGTTGGCGCTGCTGCTTACCGGCTGCGCCCCGACGGGCGGCGCCGGCACGGCGGGCGTCCCGACGCCGACACCGCCCCCGACGCCGTCCGAGTCCCCGACAGGCGGCGGCGACGCGCCGGGCGACAATTCACAAGGTACGGAGGAAGGCGCAGTGAGCAATCCTGACAACCCCCTGGTGACGATCGAGATGGAAAACGGCGCGCAGATCGTGCTGGAGCTCTACCCCGACAAGGCGCCGAACACGGTGAACAACTTCATCTCGCTGATTCAGCAGGGCTTTTACGACGGTCTCAAGTTCCACCGCGTGGCCGACGGGTTCATGATCCAGGGCGGGGACCCGGAGGGCACCGGCATAGGCGGCCCCGGCTACGGCATCCCGGGCGAGTTTGATGAGAACGGGTTTGAGGGCAACGACGTCTCCCACACGGAGGGCGTGCTGTCGATGGCGCGCAGTTCCGAGCCGGACTCTGCCGGCAGCCAGTTTTTCATCTGCGACGGGGATGCGAGCTTCCTGGACGGCCAATACGCGGCCTTTGGCTGTGTGGTCTCCGGAATCGACGAGGTCCACCGCATTGCGGACATGGTTACCAATCCGAACGGCGGTCCGCCGCCGGAGGACCAGGTGATGAAGCGCGTCACCGTAGACACGCGCGGAAAAGAGTATCCGGCGCCGGAGACCATACCGGACTGAGTCTCAGGCAGGCGCCTTTGACCCCCGCGGCACGGCGCGCAGGCGCCGCGCCGCAAGGAACTGTTGTGGCACGACAGTTCCTCACGAGGGGGCGTACCGGTTTCGACGGGGATGGCCAGTCGAGGTAAGCGGGTCGTGGGGCCGAACCACGTAAAAAGCGGGCCTTATAAATTAAAGAACAACAACAACAATAACAACTACGCTTTGGCGTACGCGGCCTAATTAAGGCCGCCGTCCCGCCCGGGAGGACCACGAACCGGGATGTGGGCGTGACGAAGTGGTGCACATGACCGCGGTAAGCTTTGCCCGCGGCAGGTAACATGAAGCTACCAAGCCACACAGCCTGACAGCCGGCGGCGCGGTAAGGGAATGTAAATGACTGTCTGCACCCGGAGAAAGCCTCGAGGAACTGTTTTCGGACAGGGGTTCAACTCCCCTCGCCTCCACCAGGATTGAACCCTTGGAATTGTAACGATTCCAAGGGTTCTGCATTTGACATGGGAAATATCATGGAGTGTGTATCGGACATACGGCAAGGCGAAGGTCAGGCCGCTCCCCGAGGGCGGCGCAGCAAAGGAGATTGATTGACAATGCATGAAGACGTTCGCGCATGGCTGGATGAATTTCACCGCTTGGCGGCTTTGGACAGTGAAGAATTACGCGATGAAGATTTCCCGCGCATGCGTTTTGAACGTGTTCCTATAGATTTGTCGGAAGGAGAATGACGCAATGGCATATGCATTAAAATTTTGCACACCTTGAATAGCGGTCAATCTCAATAGAAATAGGACTATCCGAAATAGTGCAAACGGTGCAAGCGAATTTTGGCGACACTGTCGCCAAAATTGGGTTGGTCGCATATCATCGAGCTGCTCGACATGGATAAGGCGGGCATCGCCGTCGCCCAATACTGGACGACAATGCCACCCAAAGCGG
>JAITDM010000147.1 GCA_031282535.1 Oscillospiraceae bacterium | reverse complement strand
CACGACGTCGCCGGCCCGACCGGAGACCGGGAAGACGCGCCGGCCCCGTTCTGTCTGCAGCGGCACGCCCAGCGTCTCAAAAAACGCCGTCACGTCCGCGGGCGGAAAGGCGGAGAGCGCGCTGTACAGGAAGCGCGGGTTGCGCGGGATGTGCGCCAGACACGTTTCTACCGTGCTGTCGTTTGTCAGGTTGCAGCGGCCCTTGCCGGTGAGGGCCAGCTTGCGGCCGCCGCGGCCGCCCGGGTCAAGCAGCGTCACCCGGCACCCGCGCGACGCCGCCGTCCCGGCGGCCATCATGCCGGCCGGGCCCGCCCCCGCCACCAGGACATGGCGATCTGTCTCTCTCATCTATTCGTTCTTTTCATAGATCTCTTTTTCGTAGACCTCGTACTCGTCCCAGATCTGCTCCAGCGCGTCGAAGGTCTGCGCGGCCTCCTGCTGCTTGCGCATGCCGATCTCCACGACGAGGGCGTTGATGAGGCTCAGCGGCGACACCAGCGAGTCGACGAAGGAGATCATGTCGCTGTGCGTCAGCAGCGTGTAGGTGGCCACCTCGATGAGCGGGGAGAGTTTGCTGTCGGTGATGGCCACCAGCGTGGCGCCCCGGTCGTGCGCGTAGCGCATGGCCCGCACCGTGCGGCGGGAGTAGCGCGGGAAGCTGAACCCGATGACCAGGTCCTCCGGCCCGACGCGCAGCACCTGCTCAAAGATGTCCGACACGGACGACGGGCTCACGAGGCGGACGTTGTCGCAGAGGAGATGCAGATAAAAACTCAAAAAGGACGCGAGCGCCGCCGACGAGCGCACGCCGAGGATATAGACCTGCCGCGCCCTCAAAATCGCCTCCACCGAGGCGGAAAACGCATCCCGGTCGAGCTCCTCCAGCGTCGCGCGCAGATTTTCGATGTCGGATTGGATCACCCCCCGGAGCATGTCCCCCCGCCCCAGGCGGTCCTGGGCCACCTCCAGGCGCTGCACGGCCGTCAGCCGGTTGCGGATCATCCCCCGCAGCGCCCGCTGCATGGAGGGGTAGCCGTCGTACCCGAGCTCGACGGCAAAGCGCACGACGGTGGATTCGCTGACGCCGACGACCTTGCCCAGCCGGTTGGCCGTCATAAAGGCGGCTCTGTCGTAGTGCTGCCGGATGAAAACGGCAATGAGCCGCTGCCCCTTGGAAAAATGCCGCTCCCCGGCCGCGATGCGCTCCAGGAGACCCGTGTCCGTCACATCTTTCACCGCCCTTTGCATACACAGTAACAGAACGAAAGGTTCATGTCAAGATTATGGCCGCACAGCGCTCTTGTGTCCGGGTATTTTTTTTGTTATGCTGGTAAGGCGGAACCCCAAAAACGTGTAGAGGAGTCGAACCCTGTGGATGACCGGCAAAAGACAGCGCGCCCGCGCGAGGAAACCGTAGGGGACGCTGCCCACAGCGTCCCGCCCCCGTCGCAGGAGATCGCGCGCCTGCGCGCAGAGATCGAGGCGCACAACCACGCTTACTATGTTCTGGACGACCCGTCCATCCCGGATCACGAATACGACGCGCTGGTGCGCCGCCTGCGGGCGCTGGAGGAGGCGCACCCGGAGGAAGCGTCGCCGGACTCCCCCACCGCGCGGGTGGGCGGCCGGGCGGCCTTCTCGCCGGTGCGGCACGCCGTCCCGCTCGAAAGCTTGAACGACGTGTTTACGCTGGAGGAACTGACCGCTTTTGACGCCCGCGTCCGCGCGGCGCTGCCCGGCCCCGCCGCCTATGTGCTGGAGCCCAAAGTGGACGGACTCTCGGTGGCGCTGACCTACGAGGACGGCCGCTTTGTGAGCGGGGCCACGCGGGGCGACGGCGTCACCGGCGAGGACGTGACGCACAACCTGCTGACGCTGCAAACACTGCCGAAGACCCTGCGCGGCGCGCCGGCGCGGGTCGTCGTGCGCGGCGAAGTCTTCATGCCCAAGGCGGTCTTCCGGGCGCTGAACGCCGAGCGGGAGGCCCGGGGCGAAGCGCTGCTCGCCAACCCGAGAAACGCCGCCGCCGGGTCCCTGCGCCAGCTCGACCCGGAGATCGCCGCCCGGCGCCGCCTGGACATCGTCCTGTTCAACATCCAGGACATGTCCGGCCCGTGGCCGGAGACGCACCACGAGACGCTGGCGCTGATGGCCTCCTGGGGCCTGCCCGTGATCCCGCATACGGTCTTCACCGCGCTGCCGCCCCTGCTGGACGCCGTCGCGCGCCTGGGGCAGGCCCGCGAGGAACACCCCTTCGATCTGGACGGCGCCGTCGTCAAGCTGGACAGCCTGTCCGGGCGGCGGCTCCTCGGCAGCACGGCGCGCGCGCCGCGCTGGGCGGCGGCCTACAAATACCCGCCGGAGCAAAAGGAGACGGTCCTCACGGACATCACGATCCAGGTGGGCCGCACCGGCGTGCTCACGCCCCGGGCCACCCTGGCGCCGGTGCGTCTGGCCGGCACGACGGTGACAAACGCCACGCTGCACAACGAGGATTTCATCCGCGACAAGGACATCCGCATCGGCGACACGGTGCTGGTCCAGAAGGCCGGGGAGATCATCCCGGAGATCCTCTCCGTAACGATCTCCAAGCGTCCGGCCGACGCCGTCCCCTACGTGTTTCCGGACGTCTGCCCGGCCTGCGGCGCGGCGGTCGTCCGGGAGGCGGAGGAATCCGCCGCCCGCTGCACGGGGGCGGAGTGCCCCGCCCAGCGCGCCCGGCGCCTGGCCCACTTCGCCTCGCGGGGCGCGATGGACATCGAGGGCCTCGGCCCGGCCACCGTCGAGCTGCTGCTGGCGCGCGGCCTGATCGAGACGCCGGCGGACCTCTACCGGCTCGCGCCGGCGGACCTCGCGGAGCTGCCCGGTTTGGCGGAAAAATCGGCCGCGAACCTGGTGGCCGCGATCGACGCCTCCCGCCAGCGGGGCCTGGAGCGCCTGCTGTTTGCGCTCGGCATCCCCCAGGTGGGGCAGAAGGCCTCGGCCGTGCTGGCGCAGCACTTCGGCTCGCTGGAGGCCCTCAGGGGCGCCTCGCTCGAAGATCTGACCGCACTGCGGGACATTGGCCCGGCCACCGCGGAGAGCCTGCGCCGCTATCTGGACAGCCCCCAGGGGGCGCATCTGACCGACGCGCTGGCGGCGGCCGGCGTCCGGCTGACATCTGCGCAGCCCCGCGCCTCGGGGGACCGCTTCGCGGGGCAGACCTTTGTCTTGACGGGCACGCTGCAGCGCCACACGCGCGACCAGGCGGCCCAGCGCATCACGGCGGAGGGCGGCCGCGTATCCGCCAGCGTGTCGGAACGGACCACCTATGTCCTCGCCGGCGAAAAAGCCGGCTCCAAGCTCGCCAAAGCCGAGGCCCTCGGCATCCCCATCCTCACCGAAGAGGCCTTCGAGTCACTGTTTTGACCGCAAAGGACTGTCCGCCGAGAAGGACTGTCCCCGCCGAGAAGGACTGTCTCTCGGAGACAGTCCTTCTCGGCAGTTATTAGTTGATAGTTATTAGTTATTAGTTAATAGAAAAATTATGCATTATGCATTGTTCAAGCCGATGACTGCGTCGACGGGCATCGAGAAGACCGCGCCCTTGGCCTCGGTGCGAAGACCGCACTTGCGGCTGATGGCCTGCATGATGGCCCGCTTGGCCTCCTTGGCGGCCAAAATGACGACGACTTCCTTCTCCACATCCACCTCGACGCCGAAGATCGTCACGGCCTCCTCGTCGAGGGCCACCCGCCGGGCCAGCAGTACGGTGCCGCCCGTGGCGCCGGCCTCCCGCGCCGCCTCCATGACGTCCTCGGAAAAACCCGCGCCCACCACCGTGACAATCAGGCTGTGCCTGATCTCCCCATGTTCTTTTTCCATCTCGTTTTCCACCTCACCGCGCATGCATTCCTTCGCCTCCTCCTCCATCACATGGTTCAGCGCTTCGCCGATGCCGGACAGAGGCAGGGTAAAGGCAATTCCCTTGCCCGGACGGCTGAGTTTCAACTTCTCAAACAGCGTGTCCAGAACCAATTTCACCTTGGCGGCCGGCTCCAGGCTCAGGAACATCGCCTTGTCGGCCGACCCGAGACCCAAAAAGTCCAGGATCTCCGAATTGGCGCTCCCCCGGGCCAAGATGGCCATGCCCGTGTGAACGTGCATCCCGCGGAACAGCTCCGTGACATGCTTTGCCTTGTCCCGGTCCACCACAACGATGAGCAGCTTGATCCCCAGTCGTCTGTCATGACCCACCATGAGACGGTTCCTCCTCGTAATCGTCGAAATCGATGAGCTCCTCGTCCCCGTCGCCGTCCAGCTCGATGATGTTGTCCGCATCTTCGCCGGCGACGTCCGCGGGGAATTCGACGGCCTCCACCTTCTTCATCTTTCTCACAAACACAAAGCCCATAATCTGCACCGCGATCAGCGGCATCATCGCGACCATCGCGACCACGCCAAAGGCGTCCGTCATGACGTTGCCGCCGACGGCCTCGCAGGCCCCCATCGCAAACGGCAGCAAAAAGGTCGACGTGAGCGGCCCGCTGACGACGCCGCCCGAGTCGAAGGCGATGCCCGTAAAGATCTTCGGGACCACAAACGTGAGCCCCAGCGCGATGGCGTACCCGGGGAGCATGAACCAGTAGATCGAGATCCCCGTGAGCACCCGCACCATGGCGATGGCCAGCGCCGCGGCCATGCCGATCGAGAGACTGACGCGCATCGCGCGGCCGCTCACATGGCCGCCCGACACCTCTTCCACCTGCCGGTTTAGCACGTGGACGGCCGGCTCGGCGGCCACGATGTAGTACCCGATGAGCATCCCGATGGGGATGAGCATCCACTTGTAGTCGGAGCCGGCGATCTCGGCGCCGATCTGCTGCCCCACGGGGATGAATCCGACGTTGACGCCGGTAAAGAACAGCACCAGCCCAAAAAAGGTGTACGCAAACCCCATACCCATCCGCAAAAGCTGGCGTTTCCGGTATTTTTTTGTCAAAATTTGGAATATAAACAGGCAGAACAGGATGGGAACCAGGGCCACCGCGACCTCGCGCAGGTAGTGGGGAAACTCGGCGGCAAAGTGCCGGGCCACCTCGGCCGTCGTGTTCATAAAGGGCACCGGTGCCGACGCCTGCCGCACCGCCCGCGTGGAGAACCCGCTGCCGAGGATCAGCACCGCCAAAATGGGGCCGATGGAACACAGCGCCACCAGGCCGAAGCTGTTGTCGTGCGAGTCCTTGCTGCCCTTGGTCGCGGCCAGGCCGAGCCCGAGCGCCATGAGGAAGGGGACCGTGATCGGCCCGGTTGTGACGCCGCCGGAGTCGAAGGCGACAGACACGAAATTGTTGGGCACAAAAAACGAGACCAAAAAGACCGCCAGATAAAATCCGATGAGCAGCCGCGACAGGCTGACGCGAAACAGCACGCGCAGCAGCGCCAACACAAGAAAGGCCCCCACGCCGGCCGCCACACTCGCGATGAGGAGTCCGCTGGGGATCGAAGGCACCTGCCCGGCCAGGACCTGCAAGTCGGGTTCGGCCACGGTGACGACAAAGCCGAGGAAGAAAGCGACCGAGATGAGCAGCCACAGTTTTCCGCTCCGGGCAATCTGCCCGCCGACGCCCTCTCCCATCGGCATCATAAACATGTCCGCACCCAGCGAAAACAGACCCATCCCCAAGACAAGCAGCATGGCCCCCGCCAAAAACATGGTGACGGTACTGATGGGCATATCCACGACAATGCTGACGCCCAGAACGATGGCCGTGACAGGCAGCACGGAGGCAAACGCCTCCCTCACCTTCTCCCGCAGCTTTTTGTTCATCGGTCTCCTCCCATCCTATAAAACTGATGCGCCTCCCCATGTGTTGAATCGTATGTGTGATGGATCTATATTAGCATATCCGCATCCAAAAATCCAGCCCCGGCACAAAGTATGCGAAAAAAGGGTTGACAAGGCCGGCCTGGCTGAGTATAATTAATTTTGCCGCTGTGGCTAGCCATTCGTTTGATCGGGGAGTATAGCTCAGCTGGGAGAGCACATGCCTTACACGCATGGGGTCGCAGGTTCGAGCCCTGCTGTTCCCACCAATCATCATAGGGCCCCGTAGTTCAGTTGGTTAGAACGCTAGCCTGTCACGCTAGAGGTCGACGGTTCGAGCCCGTTCGGGGTCGCCAAAAGGCGGTTTTGTTGGCAAATTCATTGGTCTTCGTCAGGCACACTTCTGACATCCAACCCATGGATTTGTCAACATCTCCACTTGCCTCTGTAGCTCAGTCGGTAGAGCAGAGGACTGAAAATCCTCGTGTCGTTGGTTCAATTCCGACCGGAGGCACCATACGCGGGAATGACTCAGAGGTAGAGTGTCACCTTGCCAAGGTGAAAGTCGCGGGTTCGAATCCCGTTTCCCGCTCCATCGTCTGCATGGGCGCCTCTCATCACTTGGAGGCGCCCGGTTTGAAGGGTCCGTCGAAAAATAACCTTGTCATTTGGTTTGCCCGGCGAGAACCTCCGCACCAAATGTGACAAGCTTATTTCCCGCCAGACCCTCACTTTTTTGGCGCCATAGCCAAGTGGTAAGGCAGAGGTCTGCAAAACCTCGATGCCCCGGTTCAAATCCGGGTGGCGCCTCCAACACTGTGAACACCGCAACCGACTGCGCGACAGTTCGTTGCGGTGTTTTTCGTGCAAATACACAAATTGCCCGCCGTATTTTTGTCTTATCTGCCGAAAAAACGCCCGGCGCCGCATCCGGCCAAAGTTATTTGGAAGCGCCCGCTTGACAAATCCGCGTGGATGTGTTAATTATATATTAAATCAATATGTATGATATGTGTTCCGATTGCCGGGCACAGACAAACAGCCATACATTGCAGGAAAGAAGGAATGCCACGATGAAAACGTACAAAAATCTGACGGATCTGATCGGCAACACCCCGCTGCTCGAACTCTCCAACTACAGCAAGGACGCGGGTCTCTCCACAACGATTCTGGGCAAGCTGGAGTACTTCAATCCGGCCGGGAGCGTCAAAGACCGCATCGCCAAGGCCATGATCGAGGACGCCGAGGCCTCGGGCGCGCTGAAGCCCGACTCCGTCATCATCGAGCCGACGAGCGGCAACACGGGCATCGGTCTCGCCTCTGTCGCCGCCTCCCGCGGCTACCGGATCATCCTGACCATGCCGGAAACGATGAGCGTGGAGCGCCGGAACCTGCTCAAGGCTTACGGGGCCGAGCTCGTCCTGACGGAGGGCGCGAAGGGCATGAAGGGCGCCATTGCGAAGGCCGACGAACTCGCGGCCGAGACGCCGCACAGTTTCATCCCCAGCCAGTTCTCCAACCCGGCCAACCCCGCCATCCACAAGGCGACCACCGGCCCCGAGATCTGGGACGACACCGACGGCAAGGTCGACATCCTGGTCAGCGGCGTCGGCACGGGCGGCACGGTCACGGGCGCCGGCGAGTACTTAAAGTCCAAAAACCCCCATGTCCAAGTGGTCGCGGTGGAACCGGCCGCCTCGCCGGTGCTTTCGAAGGGGACCGCCGGTCCGCACAAGATCCAGGGCATCGGCGCGGGCTTTGTGCCCGACGTACTGAACACCGCCGTCTACGACGAGGTCGTCGCCGTGGAAAACGAGGATGCGTTTGAGACGGGCCGCATCCTGGCGAGGCGCGAGGGTCTGCTGGTGGGCATCTCCTCCGGCGCCGCCCTCTGGGCCGCCACGCAGCTCGCGCAGCGCCCGGAGAACAAGGACAAACTCATCGTGGTCGTCCTGCCCGACACTGGAGAGCGCTATCTGTCCACACCGATGTTCGCAGACTGAGCCCTCTTGACACCAAAGGGACGTCCGGTTCCAACCGTTCCAAACGACTCCCACGCGGGGGCGGCCATATGGCGCCGCCCCCGCTGTTTGTTTGCACACCCCCTTGCAAAATACGCGCCGGAGTTATATTCTTAAAGCAGCAGAGCCCTTGTGCTACGTGCTGCGTGCTGCGTCATCTCCTCGTGATAGCGGGAACGACAATTTCACGAAATTATGAATTATGCATTATGAATTATGAATTGGGGGGTGGGTGCGCCATGGACATCGCGGTGGGCGATCTGCTGCACATGAAAAAACAACACCCCTGCGGCTGCGACCGCTGGCGCGTGCTGCGCGTCGGCATGGATTTCCGGCTGCGCTGCGAGGGCTGCGGCCGCGAGGTGATGCGGCCGCGCGCCAAAGTGGAGCGGGCCGTGAAAAAAATTTGTCACGCACACGACGGTTGTGATAAGATAGATGGGCCCACAGCCCCACCGAACCACCCGTAGGGGCAAATCATCTGCCCGGCACCCAAATTATCAAAACCGAGGTGTGCGTATGAGTTGGCTGCTTGCTGTCTTTTTGGGCCTCGTCCAGGGCGTGGCCGAGTTTTTGCCGATCTCCAGTTCCGGGCACCTGGCCCTGTTTCAGTCCCTCTTTGGGCTGGAGGAAGCGCCGGTCTTTTTCGACGTTTTGCTCCATTTCGGCACGTTGCTCTCCCTCTGCGTCTTCTACTGGCGGGACATCTCCGACATGGCCTGCGAACTCGTGCGCGGCGTGCGCGACCTGGCCCCGTCCCGGCGCGGACGCACGGACCGCGTCCCCAAGGCGCGCCGGCTGGTGCTGCTGCTCGTCGTGGCCTGCCTGCCGCTGATCCCGGCCGTCCTTTTCTCCGACGTCGTGGAGACCCTCCTGCAAAAGCCCATGTTGATCGGTCTCTTCCTCTGCCTGACCGGGGCCGTGCTCTTTGTCTCCGACCGCCTCCGCCCCGGCGCGCGGAAGGACGAGACCAACGCCACCGTGGGGGACGCGCTTCTCGTCGGCGTCTGCCAAGGCATCGCGATTTTGCCGGGCCTGTCCCGCTCGGGGATGACCATCTCCGGCGGCCTGCTGCGCCGGTTCGACAGAGCCTTTGCCGTGCGCTTCTCGTTTTTGCTGTCCCTGCCCGCCGTGCTGGGCGCAACGCTTTTGCAGCTCTTCAAAGAGCTGCGGCAGGGCTTCGACACGACCAACCTGCCGGTCTACCTGCTCGGCATGGCCGTGGCGGCCGTATCCGGTTACTTTGCCATTGGGCTTGTCAAGCGGCTGGTCGTCAGCGGAAAGTTCGGCGGCTTCGCTTACTACTGCCTCGCCGTCGGGGTCGTCGCCATCGCGTTCTCCTTCCTTCTTTGAGTAAAGGCACCACTTCGGTAGGCCCCACCTCGGTAGGGACGGCTCTCCGAGCCGTCCGCGTCCGTCCATGCGGCGGT
>JAITDM010000086.1 GCA_031282535.1 Oscillospiraceae bacterium | reverse complement strand
CAGCCCGGGGTTCACGGACCACGCGAGCCCCGCCACGCCCGTGACGTGCGCCGCCGCGGAGGAGGAGCCGCTCAGCCGCTGGTACTGGTCGCCGGGCGCCGCGCTGTAGATGCTCGTGCCGGGCGCCACCACATCCACGCGCGCGCCGTAGTTGGACGTCGCCTCAAGCGCGCCGTTCGGGTCGGTGGACCCCACGAGGAGGATCCGCTGCTGCAGCGCGGCGTCGGTCACGGAGCGGAACACGCCCGCGCCGTTGGCGTCTATGGGCAGGCCGCTGCTGTTGCCGTTGCCGGCCGACTGCACGATGAGGTAGTCGTAGCCCTTTTCGAGGAGCTTCTTCATGGCCCGCTCCAGGGTCAGCCTGTTGGCGGCGGTGGCGGAAGCGCTCCCCAGGCTGACATTGATGACTTTCACGCCCCGCTGCACCAGCCAGGCCAGGCCGTCCGCCTGGTTCACGGCGGCCGTGCTGGCGGCGGTGGTGTACACGTCGTACCCGTAGAGATTGCCGCGCCGCATGTCCGCCGCGCCGGCCAGCCCCACGTTGTTGCCGTGGATGGCGCCTATGGTGCCGATCACGTGGGTGCCGTGGCTCTGGTTGGCGGCGCCGTTGTTCTTGACGTTGGCGGCGGGGATCTGCAGGTCCTCATGGGCGTACGCGACGCCGTTGTCCAGCACGCCGAGCTTGATCTCGCGCATGTAGCGGCTCAGCGCCCACGCGTCGGTCGCCCGGATCGCCTCCAGGCCCCACTGGTCGCTGTCCCACCAGGGGTCGGCCGTGGCGCCGGCCTCCGGGGCCACGGGCTCCACATATTCCAGATCCACCAGGTCGAAGAGCGCCGGGAAGGCGTCCCACAACTGCTCGGCCACATCCAGCAGCGCGGCCTCCGTCTCCCCGGACACCGCCACCACGTACATGTCCAGGGTGTGGTTGACGCTCCGGACGACGCCGCCGACGGTGGCCACCGCCGCGGCGACCTCCGTCTCCGTGGCGCCGGTCACGGCAAAGATGACCAGCCGGCCCTTGACAAAGTAGCTCACGCCGTCCTCGCTGAGCACCAGATCCTCCTCCGTGAAGGGGGGCGGCTCGCTGCCCTCGTCATAGACGGGGCGGTTCGGCACCGTGTAGCTGGCCGTCTGGCCGGCGGAGTCCTTCACAAAGAACACGATGACATTTTCGCCCGGCGTGAGGAAGACGGTCCCCGTCCCCAGTACGCCCTTGGGGCTCACCTGGTCGTCGCCGCGCAGATAGAGATAGTCCGGCGCGCCGCCGCCGATGCTGTAGGACACCTCCGTGATGACGGCGTCCGTGCTGGGCACGGCGGAGTAGGTCACATCCACGCGCCCCTCGGTCGTTGTGTCCGGGAACACCGTCGAGACCGTCAGGGAGATGGGAATGCCGGGGGACGGTCCGGAGGGTTCGCCGGGGACGACGGCGTCAGACAGCGGGCGGTATGACGCGTCCCAGAAAAACACCCGATATGTGTGGTTTTCGGCCGGATAGTCCGCGAGATCGGCCGCAAAGGTGTGCGGCAGAGACGCGCCGGCGGGCACCTCCAGCGTGTGCGCCTCCGCGTGGGCCAGCGTGCCCGCGTCCGTGTAAACGGCGAGGACCACAACGCTCACAAGAGGCTGGCCCGCCTCTCCGTCCGGGTTGCCGACGTGCGCCGTGACCGCGCCCTCCGCGATCTCCGCCGCAAACAGCGCCGACGCCGGGGCGCCGATCACATCCGCCGCCGGCAGAGACGCGGCGGCGCACACCCCGACGACAAACGCAAACGTCAGGACCAGCGCCAGAAATCTCTTGATGGGAAAACCCTTCCTCATAAACAACTTCCTCTCTCTTTCTTTCTTTTTGTCATATTGCTCCTGGATACACCTACCAAAGCATTATATGGCAGACCCGCGAGAATTGCAAGCTGATACCCCGGCATATCCCCACCGATCCACCGAAATTTTATTCCCACATACCAAACACCCACCGGGAGGACTGAGGAAAAATTCTCAATTCTCAATTCTCAATTCTCAATTCACCTCAAACTTCCACGGCCAGTTCGACGACGAAGGTATTCATATCTCCGCGGTAATATGCGGTGGAGTGTTCGATGACGCGCTGCGCCCGGTTGTAGCCCCAGGTGACGGTGTGCTGGAGTGCCGACCGGGGGGGGACCTTCAGCAGCCGCTCCTCGTAGGGGGAGGAGAGCATGGCGTTCACCTCGCGGCGGACGCGCACCACCCGCGACACGTCGTCCCGCTTCAGATAGTCGTAGAGTCCGATGCGCGAGAGATCCTCCTGCAAGATCGCCTCAAATTCGACGGGCAGGTACGTCTGGACGACGACGATGGGCGTCTCGTCGGCGTAGCGCAGGCGCTCCAGGTAGATCAGCGTGTCGTCCTCGCGGCGTCCGAACGCCCGCCCCGCGGCCCCCGCGCTGCGGCGCTCGAAACACAGCACCTGTGTCCGGGGCGTCATATTCAGCCGTGCGATCTGGTCGTTGAAGGGTTCGAGCCGCTGCATAAAATCCTGCGA
>JAITDM010000170.1 GCA_031282535.1 Oscillospiraceae bacterium | reverse complement strand
CTTCTGGTAGTAGGGATACATATACTGGTCGAAGCGCCCATAGGATATCGAGTGCCCGTTGGACTCTAGCAGGACCATCGAGTTTGCGAAGTGCACCGCCTGAATGGCCTGCCAGAAGGTCTGCGGGGCCCAGTTGTCCCCGAGCAAAACGCCGAAGGCCAGCGACGCGTACACCAGCATAAAACCGATGGCCGCGCACCAGTCGGTGCGCGTCATGCGCCCCCGCGCGCCCTCCCAGGTAAAACGGGCGGGCGTCAGCCGTTCGATCCATTCCAGCGTACCGGGGCGCGGCTGCATGTCCCTGCCGTACCAGATGAAAAACAGCACGACAAACACGATCACAGCCAGGGGGAAGACGAGCACCAAACCCTCCCAACCTATGGCTCTCATCTCCTCGAAAAATTGCGAGAAGGTGTCCCTGAGTCTCAGCAGGAATTCGGCCAACACGGCAACACCTCGCCTTTCATGGTTCAGCAGCGCGCCCACGATGTCTCTGTCATACGCCTCTGTCGAAAAACCCTTTCTTCTGGGGATAGTTGGCCTCGCCGACGGCGTTGGCGAATTCTTGGAGCAGCGCTTTTTGTTTCCGGTTCAGGCCGCGGGGGACCTCCACGGCGATATGGACGAACTGGTCGCCCCGGCCCCGGCCGTGCAGCGAGGGAATGCCCTTGCCGCGCAGGCGGAACACCGTCCCGTTCTGTGTGCCCTCCGGCATGTTGTACTTGACCTTTCCGTCCAGCGTGGGCACCTCCAGCTCGGCGCCCAGCGCGGCCTCGGCAAAGGTGACGGGGAAATCGCAGTGGACGGACGTGCCGTCCCGCGTGAAAAGCGGATGCGGGCGGATGTCGATACCGACCCGCACGTCGCCCGCCGGCCCGCCGTTTTGCCCCGCATGCCCTTGCCCGCGCAGGGAGACCGTCTGCCCGACGTCCACCCCCGCGGGGATCTTGACCTGGATCGTCACCTTGCGGCGGCTCAGCCCCGTGCCGCGGCAGGTCTGACAGGGGTTTTCGATGATCTGCCCCGTGCCGTGGCAGGCCTGACAGGGGGAGGTGGAGGCAAAACTGCCGAGCGGCGTCTGCCGTGTGGTGCGCACCTGACCGGTGCCCCGACAGACTTTGCATGCCTTGGGGCTGCTGCCGTCGGCCGTGCCCTGACCGTGGCAGACCTCGCAGCGCTCAATGCGGGTGACCTCCAGCTCTTTCTCGCAGCCAAACGCGGCCTCCTCAAACGAAAGCATGACATGCGTCTGGATATGTTCGCCCCGTTGGGGGGCGTTGCGCCGCGCGGCGCTCCCGGAAAACCCGCCGCCGAAAAAAGACTCAAAAATGCTGCCGAGGTCGAATTCCTCCCCAAACCCGGAGAACCCGCCGCCATAACCGCCGCCCGCCCCATAGGAGGGGTCCACGCCCGCGTGGCCGAACTGGTCGTACCGCGCCTTTTTGGTATTGTCTGACAGGACCTCGTACGCCTCGTTTACCTCTTTAAACCGGGCCTCCGCACCTTTGTCGCCCGGATGCAGATCGGGATGGTTTTCCTTCGCCAGCTTCCTGTACGCCTTTTTGATCGCATCGTCCGAGGCGTCCTTCGGCACGCCCAGCACCTCATAAAAATCCCGTTTCCGCTCGGGCATGTGACAAACTCCTTCCCTCGCCGTGACACCGCACCGTGCGTCCAACAAACCGGTGCATTTGCTTTTCGATTATACCACGGGCAGTCAGCAATTGCAATCAAACTCATAACAAAGGGCCGGCCCCAACCATCGGGGGGACCGGCCCCTTGTGTCACTTTTCGTCCCCGTCCACCACTTCGTATTCGGCGTCGACCACGGGACCTGTGCCGGCGGCGTCCGCACCGGCGCCGGGAGGCGGCGGCGCGCCGCCCGCCTGCGGCGGCACCTGGCTGTAAAGTTTTTCACTCACGGCGTAAAACGCTTTTGAGAGCGCCTCCGTCTTCTCCTGAATGTCGCTGTAGTTGTCTGTCTTCAGGCTCTCCCGGAGCGCATCGGCGGCGGCCGTCACCGGCGCCTTGTCCGCGTCCGAGAGTTTGTCGCCCATGTCGGTCAGCGCCTTCTCAGACTGGTAGAGCATCTGTTCGCCGTGGTTCTTCGTGTCGATCTCCTCGCGGCGGCGTTTGTCCTCCTCGGCAAACTGCTCGGCCTCGCGGACCGCCTTGTCGATGTCGTCTTTGGACAGGTTGGAGGAGGCTGTGATCGTCACATGCTGCTCCTTGCCGGTCCCGAGATCCTTCGCCGATACATGCACAATGCCGTTGGCGTCGATGTCGAAGGTGACCTCGATCTGCGGCACGCCGCGCGGCGCCGGGGGGATGCCGTCCAGGTGGAATTTCCCCAGCGTCTTGTTGGCCGAGGCCATCTCACGCTCGCCCTGGAGCACATGCACCTCGACGGAGGTCTGCCCGTCGGCGGCGGTGGAGAAGACCTGCGCCTTCTTGGTGGGGATGGTCGTATTGCGGTCAATCATGCGGGTGAACACGCCGCCCATGGTCTCGATGCCGAGCGACAGCGGCGTCACGTCGAGCAGCAGCAGATCCTTCACGTCGCCGCCCAGCACGCCCGCCTGAATGGCGGCGCCCATCGCCACGCACTCGTCGGGGTTGATCCCCTTGAACGGATCCTTGCCGGTGAACTTGGCAATGGCCTCCTGCACGGCGGGGATGCGGCTGGAACCACCCACCAGCAGGACGCGGGCCAGGTCGCCGGCGGCGAGGCCGGAATCTTTGAGCGCCTGGCGCGTCGGGCCCATCGTGGCCTCTACCAGGTGCGCGGTCAGCTCGTTGAACTTGGCGCGGCTGAGCGACGTGTCGAGATGTTTGGGCCCATTGGCGTCGGCGGTGATATAGGGCAGATTGATCGACGTGGTGGTCACGCCCGACAGCTCGATCTTCGCCTTCTCGGCGGCTTCCTTGAGCCGCTGCATGGCCACCTTGTCGCCTGTGAGGTCCACGCCCTCGCTCTTTCTGAACTCGCCGGCCAGCCATTTCATGATACAGTCGTCAAAGTCGTCCCCGCCCAGCCGGTTGTTGCCGGCTGTCGCCAGCACTTCCAGCACGCCGTCGCCGATCTCCAAAATCGAGACGTCAAAAGTGCCGCCGCCGAGGTCGTAGACGAGAATCTTCTGGTCGTGCTCCTTGTCGAGGCCGTATGCCAGCGCGGCGGCCGTCGGCTCGTTGATGATGCGCAGCACATCGAGCCCCGCGATCCTGCCGGCGTCTTTCGTGGCCTGGCGCTGGCTGTCCGTGAAGTACGCGGGCACCGTGATGACGGCCTGCGTCACCTTGCCGCCCAGGTAACTCTCGGCGTCGGCCTTCAGCTTCTGCAAAATCATGGCCGAGATCTCCTGCGGGGAATACTGTTTGCTCTCGATCTTCACCCGGCGGTCCGTGCCCATGTCGCGCTTGATGGAGGAGATCGTGTGGTCCGGATTTGTGATGGCCTGGCGTTTGGCCACCTGGCCAACCATGCGTTCCCCGTCTTTCGAGAACGCAACGACAGACGGCGTGGTGCGGGCGCCTTCGGCATTGGCGATCACAACCGGCTCGCCGCCCTCCATCACGGCTACGCAGGAATTGGTGGTACCCAAATCGATTCCAATGATTTTCGACATACTGCAACAGTCCTCCCGTATTCCAAATAACGTCTCAGTTTTTTACCTTCACCATGCTGTGGCGGACGACGCGGTCCCCCATCACAAACCCGGTCTGCAAGACCTCGACGACCAGGTTTTCTTCACCGGAGTCGTCCGAAACATGGGCCACGGCGTCGTGCAACGTGGGGTCGAACGGTTTGCCCAGCGCCTCGATGGCGGACACGCCGAACCCGGCCAGCGCGTCGGTCAGCCCCTTCATCGTGAGTTCCACCCCGCGCCGGTACGCCTCGTCCTCGGTGGGCTGGGCAAGCGCACGCTCCAGGTTGTCGTAGACAGACAAAAATTTCTCCACCGTCCCGGCCTGCACTTCCGCATGCAGCGCGTCCCGCTCGCGCCGGGTGCGTTTGCGGTAGTTGTCGTATTCGGCGGCCAGCCGGAGGTAGCGTTCCTTGTAGTCGTCCCGCTCGGCGGTCAGCGCCTCCCACGCTTTCTCGGTACAAACCGGCGGCTGCGCCTCCGTCTCAGCCCGCGCGGCCTCCTCGCAGGCGGGCTGTGCCTCGGGCATGTCCGTCTGCGGCGCCTGTTGCTTTTCTTGCTCGCTCATGGTCTCATCTCCCCAAATACTGGAAATTTAAGGCGTCTCTTTC
>JAITDM010000026.1 GCA_031282535.1 Oscillospiraceae bacterium | reverse complement strand
CGGCGTATCCGCCTGTGCGCGGTACTGCTCCGCCGTCATGGTGCGAAAGGCGTCCGGCCGGGGCCGGGCCTCGGCGTGAAACGCGGCGCGGGGCGTCCGCACCGCGGGCGTGGGCGTTTCCCACGCCGGGCGTTCGAGCGCCGACAGCGCGCCGCGCACGGCGTAAAACACCGCGTCGAACACGGCCCGGTCCGAGGCAAATTTGATCTCGCTCTTGGCGGGGTGGACATTGACGTCATAGGCGGAGGGCGGCAGATCCAGGTGCAGCACGCAGGCCGGGTACCGCCCGACCATGACGGCATGGCGGCCCGCCTCTTCCAGCGCCGCCGTCACCGTGCGGGAGCGCACCGGCCGGCCGGCCACCAAAATGTGCTGGGCCTGACGGCTGCCCTGCGCCTTCTCGGGGCGGCTGACATACCCCCACACGCGGACCCCGTCCTGTTCGCAGGACGGCACCTCGCACAGCCCCTCCGCAAACGCCCGCCCGAACACGCTGTAGAGGCAGGAGCGCAGGTTCCCGTCGCCCGGGGTATGCAGTGCCTGGCGGCCGTCGCGCACGTATTGAAAGGAAATCTCCGGGTGGGAGAGCGCGGCCCGCTGCACGACTGCCTGCACGTGGGCCGACTCCGTCGCGTCCTTTTTGAGGAACTTCTGCCGGGCCGGCGTGTTATAGAAGAGGTCGCGCACCACGAGAGTCGTCCCTTCGGGGCAGCCGGTCTCCCGGCTGTCGGTCACCGCGCCGGCCTCCAGCGTGAGCGCCGTACCCAGCGCGCGGGCGCGGGCGCGCGTGATGAGCTGCACGCGGCTCACGGCGGCAATGGCGGCCAGCGCCTCGCCGCGGAACCCCAGCGTGCGCACCGCCGTCAAGTCCTCCTCCGAGCGAATCTTACTTGTGGCGTGGCGCAGAAACGCCGTCTGTGCGTCCTCCGGTTCCATGCCTTCCCCGTTATCGGTCACCCGCAGCAGCCGCACGCCGCCGCCGGCCGACTCGACCGTCACGGCCGTGGCGCCCGCGTCGATGGCGTTTTCGATGAGCTCCTTGACCGCCGCCGCCGGCCGCTCAACCACCTCGCCGGCGGCGATGAGGTCGGCCACATGGGGAGCCAGGGTCTGGATCTTCGACATGGGAGACTCTCCTTACTGCCGTCTTACCTAGTACCATATCACAAATTCCACCGCCGTTCAAGGCCATTTACGGCACACACGGCAATCGGCTGACATTTTTGTGTGGTTTTGCTGGATGCGCGGCGCCCCGGCGCCGGTGGTGTCTCCGAAAAAAACACCCGATTTTCCCAAAAAACTACCCATCAGCCACCCGGAGCCTGTCTTGACGGACGCCGGGCGCGGTGATACAATGGCGGTGATACGAAACCGAAATAGGCCGGCGGTCCGGAGACGGCAGCCGGGAAAGGAGGACGCGCCGTGAAACATAGACGATGGGTGCTCGCGCTCTGCGTGCTGCTGACCGCGGCGGCCGTCCTCTCGCTCGCGTACCTCGCGGAGGGCGCGAACCACGCCTGCACCGGCGGAAACTGCCGCGTCTGCCGCCACCTGACGGCGGCCCGCAGCCTGCTCTCGCAGCTCGGGTGCGCCCTGCTGGCGGCGGCGGGCCTGGCCGCCGTCACGACAGCCGCGGGCGCGCGCCACTTCGCCGCCGCCGGCCCCTCGCGGCCGTCCCCGGTGCGCCTGGAAGTCAAACAGAACAACTGAATGGACCCGGGGGACTGCCGAGCAGTCCCCCAAGACGCGCAATGCCCGCCGGGCGCGCGTCTTTTGTGTCGCTTGATTCACCAAAATTTTCCATTCAGGAGTGACGTCTTTATGAAGCGCTGTATGCCGCTGTTTTTCTGCCTCTGCCTGCTGGCGGGCTGTGCGTCCACCTCTTCGTCGGTCGGCGCCCGCAACGGCGCGGGGACGCAGAGCGTCTCCGTCCCCGCCTTCGACCCCGCCTTTGTCTCGCCCGACCCGGCGCCTTCCCTGGCGCCGTCCCCCGACGCGGTTCCGGAGGCCGACCCCGGCGTGACGCCGGCCCCCGCCGCCCCCTCCCCCCTGCACGCGGTGGTCCTCCCGGCGCCGGTGGGCGACGTCGTCGAGATCAGAGAGAAACTCTTCATCGCCCAGACGAACGACATCTACCTGAACGCCGAGGACTACCTGGGCAAGACGCTCCGCTACGAGGGGTTTTTCGACGAATATATCGACGAATTCACCGGCAACGTCTACCGCCTCGTGCTCCGCAACGGCCCCGGCTGCTGCGGGTATGACCAGAGCGCCGGCTTCGAGGTCATCTGGGACCAGGAGCGGGACTACCCGGCCCTCAACGACTGGGTGGCGGTCACCGGCGTGCTGGAGACCTACGACGAGGACGGCGCGGCCTACCTGCGCGTGCGTCTGACCGACCTCGAAGTCCTCGACGTCCGCGGCGCCGAGTACGTGGAGAATTGACAGCGAGCGGAATTTGCGATACAATAACGACGTCCGCCTTCGGCGCGCAACGCGCACGCCAACGGCGCGCCAATACCGGCTAACGTGGGTTGCACCTGCAACCCACAACCCAAATTCTTGTTTTTTGTGGCCGCTTCGCGGCGACAAGGTGCTGTGGGGCCGGAAGCGAGGTCGTCGGAATTGGAAAGCAGAAATCGGTATCGGGGCCGCAGCCGCCGCCGTAAAGGCGTGACGGCGCTGGTGGTGATTTCGGCCGCGCTGGCGCTGGCGCTGGTGGCCGGCCTTTTGGTGTTGCCCAATTATCTCGTGTACACGCCGGACGGCCGCGTGTATTTTGACATCCCCTTTTTAAACCGGTGGCGCGCGGAACCGCTCCCCACGCCCTCCGGCGCGGACCTGCCCGCCTGGGCGGTCTCCACGCCCCCGCCCGACACCCCGACGCCCACACCGACGCCCACGCCGATACCCGGCGCCGAGCGTCCTTTTCATGCCCTGTACGCGCCGATCGCGCTGCTGGAAACGGAGGACGGCCTCGACGCGCTCCGCGCGCAGGCGACAGCCGGCGGGCCGATCGACGCGCTGGTGCTGGAACTCAAGGCCGAGAGCGGCCTGCTGGCGTTTCGCTCGTCGATGCCGTTTGCGATCCAAGCCAAGGTGAGCGCCGGGACGGACACCGCCGCCGCACACATCCGCGCGCTGCGGCGCGACGGGATCTATGTGGTGGCCGCGCTGTCCATGTTCAAAGACGCCGCGGTGCCGCAGCAAGAGCAGTCCGTGGGCGTCAAGCACGTCTCCGGGGTCAACTGGCTCGACAACACCCGTTCGCGCTGGCTGGACCCGTACAAGGAGCCGGCCCGGACCTACCTGCTGGGGCTGATCACGGAGGTGGCCGGGCTGGGCGTGGACGAGATCTTGCTGGACCGCTTCACCTTCCCGGCCCGGGGGTCCCTCAGCGCCATCAGTTACGGGGCCTATGAGGACACCCCGCGCAGCGACGCGCTGGAGAGCTTCGCGCGGGAGGCGGCGGACCGGCTGGCCTCCTCAAATGTGGCGCTGTCCGTCATGTTGGAGGAAAAGACGGCGCAGACGGGGGAGGACCCCCT
>JAITDM010000013.1 GCA_031282535.1 Oscillospiraceae bacterium | reverse complement strand
CTGGCCGAGCAGACAGCGGATGCCGCCGTCGATGTTCTGCGCCGGGTCCAGCGCGTCCTGTACGCCCAGCGCTTCGGCGGTCTCCGGCATGAGCTGCATCAGCCCCATCGCGCCCGCGGTGGAGATGAGGCCGGGGTCAAACCCCGACTCGACCTGCACCACCGCGCGGATCAGCGCGGGGTCCACGCCGTACGACTCGGCGGCGGATACGATCAGGTTCTCGTACGGATAGGTCTCGGCCGGGCCCGGTACGGACGCGGCGTCCGCGCCGTCCGTCAGGCCCGCAAGGCCCGCAAGGCCCGCGGCGGCGTCCGCCGTTTCCGCCGTTTCTGCTGTTTCCGCCGCGGGGTCCGCGGAGGCGCGCGCCACGGCCTGGGCAAACAACGCCGGGAAGGCGACCCCGGTCTCCTGGGTGATCTCCTCCATCCGCGTCGAGAGCCGCGCGCCGATCTCCGCCATCCGCGTCTGGACAAATTGCATGGAAAAATCAGACATTAATATTCACCGCCATAACAATTGAGAATTGAGAATCGAGAATCGAGAATGAGAATTCATATTGCGTCAAGAAGACAAAAACATGCGCAAGATGTCGTTTGATTCCACCTCAGGGTTTGTTGGGGAAGTAGTTGTTGCCGAGGAGCATGGGGCGCTTGATCACTTCCACAACGCCGCTGCCCACGTAGGCGAACAGCGTTCGGCTCACCTGACCGCCCGTGTCTACGTCCGAGTGAAACAGCGAGAGACTGCGCAGCGCCTCCCTGACACCCGAGAGGTTCTTCTCCCCAATGCGGAAATAGTCGTTGTGGCCGTGCGCGTCAATGCCGCCGTAAAGAGAGATCAGCAGTTCCTCCCGCCGTATGCCGAACCGCCGCACCATTTGCTGTAACAGAAATCCGGGGGCCAGGTCCGCATAGCGGCTGGGTAGGTCGCCGGCGGGGAGCGTGCGGGACACCGGCAGCTGGATGTGCGCCATCCCCATGCACGGGCGGTGGCTGCTGTAGTAGACGAGTCCTACACATGTCGACAGAGCGAAGGTCTTGATCATATCGCCGGGGTTGTCCGACACCGCCCAGCCGCCTATGCTCACAATGTGTTCCATGCTTCCGCCCACGCCTCTCTCTTACACCCTGTTCCCTCTCATATGCACGGGATTGGAGATAAAATCTTGCGATTTTGTGTCTGCTTACACCCTGTTCCCTCTCATACGCATTGGGATTGGAGATAAAATCTCGCGATTTTGTGTTTGCTTACACCCTGTTCCCTCTCATACATATTGGAATTGGATGTAAAATCTTGCGATTTTGTGTCTGCCTTGAAGCTTTGCATGCGTTTACCCCCGGCGGAGGGTCTTTGCGTAGTCCAATAGGAGGTGCGCAATCTGTTCCAGACTGGCCTGCCGGACGACGGCGCCCAGCTCAAAGGCCTTGCGCGGCATCCCGTAGACAATGCTGCTTTGTTCGTCCTGCCCGAGGGTGTACGCGCCCCGCCGGCGCATCTCCAGCAGGCCCTGGGCCCCGTCGGCCCCCATGCCGGTCAGGATGACGCCCACGGCGTTGGCGCCGGCGCTGGCCGCCACGGAGGAGAACAGCGCGTCCACCGACGGGCGGTGCCCGCTGATCTTCTCGCCCGGCGCGCACTGCACCAGGTAGCCGCCGCCCGCCTGGGCTTTTACCCGCGTCTGCAGGTCCCCGGGGGCGATGAGCACCAGCCCCTGCCGGATCTCGTCGCCGTCCCGCGCCTCCCGGACGTGCATGCGGCACTCCCGGTCCATGCTCTCCGCATACATGCGCGTGAAATCCGGCGGCATGTGCTGGACAATGACCATGCCGGGAAAATCGGCCGGAAGCTGGTGCAGGATCTGCGCCGTGCTTTGTGTGCCCCCGGTGGATGCACCCAGCGCCACGATTCCGCCAAATGGCCGCCCCCCGACACTCCCCACTTCGTGCCCGGCCCCGTCGCTTGCCATCGCGCGCCGGCGCCGGGCGATCGTGCTGTGGTCGGCGATCTTGATCTTCTGGATCACATCGCCGCAAAACCGGTTCAGATCCTCGGTCGTGGAGAGGCCCGGCTTGCGCAGGAAGCAGAGGGCGCCCGCCCGAAGCATCTCGTTTTCGTGCCAGGCGTCGGCGCCCATCGCGATGACCGGCGTCGGCTGCTTTTGCAGCAGGGCGCGCAGCGCGCCGGTACCGCCGGGCAAAAACAGCGCGCTCTCGACCACCAGCACATCCGGCTTCAAAAGCAGCAGGCGCCCCTGTCCCTCCTGGGGATGCGAGGATTCGCCCACCATCGAGAGCGCCGGTTCCCGCGCGATCTGCTGCGCGAGCACCGTGCGGAGGGTGATGGAATCTTCCACCAGGAACACCCGGATCGTCCGGTCCATGGAACCCCTCCTCTGCGCACCGCCGGCGGACACCGGGACATAAGGCGCCTGCTTTTTTGAATTTTGTCAAAATATAGTTTCGCAAATGCCATCAAGAAAGGGTGAAAATCGGCGTAAAACAGTCGCAAAAATCCAAAAATTTGTCCTGTCACGTGGCAACACTTTAAAATATTCCAAATATTGTCATTTTTGCATTGCTTTGACATAAATGGACGGTTGGACGAAGTCAAACCGGGTCTCCCCTTTGGAGATTGTTTCAGACAGGCCAATGAACAGGTACCCGCCCGGTTCCAGCGCCTCGTAAAACCGCTGCAGCAGCGCCTCGCGCGTCGGCTGGTCGAAGTAGATCATCACATTGCGGCAGAAGATGACGTGGAACTTCCGGCGGAAGGGCAGGCGCGTCTCCATCAGGTTGAAGGAGCGGAAGATGACTTCGCCCTGCATGGTCTCGCTGACCTTGTACCGGCCCGGCCCCACTTTGCGAAAGTACTTCGTCTTCCACGCGGGCGGCACATTGTCGAGCCGCTCCTCGCCGTAGACGCCCTCCCGGGCCTGGGCCAGCACCACGGGGGAGATATCGGTGGCCAGGATTTTTGTGTCCCAGCCCGCCTTGCCGAGGCCGAAGTACTCGTCGATGACCATGGCGGTGGTGTACGGCTCCTCGCCCGACGAACAGCCGGCGCTCCAGATGCGCAGGTCCTTGTCGCGCAGCGACTTCTCCAGTTGGGGGAGGATGTTCTCCCGCAGAAAGTTGTAATGCTGCTCCTCCCGCATGAAGTAGGTGTAGTTCGTGGTCAGGCGGGTCACCAGCATCTTGGCTTCCTCGCCGGTCCTGTCGCTCGCCACGCACTCGATGTACTCGTTCAGAGAGGCGAAGCCCTTGTGGTGGATGACATTCCAGAGCCGTCCCTCCACGAGGGAGAGTTTGTGCTCCAGGTTGATTCCGTAGTGCTCCCGCATGTAGTTTACAAGCCGTATGAATTCGTCGTGTTTGATTTTTTCCATCCCGACGCGTCTCGCCCCCCGTCTTTGGCAGATAACAACGGATCAGATCACAGCCGGCGCGCGCGGCGCCGCCGTGGCCGCCGTATTATAATATCGTATGCATTGGGGGAAAAGTTGACAAGCGCCGCCCCCGACGGGGGCGGCGCTTGTCTATTGGCGTCATGCCAAAACGGCTGCGGGTTTCTGGCGGGCGGCCTACGATGCGCCCGGCATGGACGGTTTCATCGGTGCCGCGCTTCTCGCCTTGCGCGTGCTGCAACACCACATGGGCAGGAGGGCTCTGTCCGCGGAACGGATGGCCCGCGCGCTGAACGCCCGCGACACGCGAGGTTTTCAAAGGCGGCGTCGTGCATCTCGACAACGTCGGCGGCGCCATTGTCTTCCAGAGAAGACGCAATCAAAAAGACGCGCCCGCCGACACGCTCGCCTTTTCGGACGCAGACGAGATCGCGTTGGACACATTTGCTTCTCCGAACCCCAAGATGTAGACAAAGGGCAACAACGGAACGCGGAAGATGGGCACCCGCGTTTCATGCTTGCTGGCGCCGTATTCCGCGAGGCTCTTCGTCACAACGAACGCGTGCGACACACCCGTGCCTTCCTCTCTGGAGAGCGCGACGATGGCGTCCGCTTCGGGGATGGATGCGTCGTTGCGATATTTGATCTCACAAAGGATCTTCTCCTTTGGACGCGCAACGACCACGTCGACCTCTTTCTGGTTGTCCTTCGCTTTCCGGTAATACCCGACAGTCGACGCGCCCGCGTTTTGATAGAAAGACACGATGTGCTTGTACGCGACGGTTTCCGCTATGATGCCCATCTCCGCGTCGTCGGAGAGGACGTCCTCAATCATCAGCACCGCGTTTCGGATCGCCGCGTCGGCGACGTAGATCTTCGGCTTGCCTCTCAGCGCCGCCTTGCTGCCGACGCCAACCGGGTTGGAGATGTAGATCAGGTTGGACATCTCCAAAAAGCGGATATAGTCCTCAATCGTGGATACGCCGATGTCCTCCAGCGCGTTCGCTGCGGTCTGTTTGTTGAAGATGCCCGACGAGTGCATGCAGAGATACAAAAACAGCTTTTCCATCGACAGGGGATCGCGTACATTGAACAGCGTGAGGACGTCGCGCTTGATCACCTTGTCGACGACGTCTTCCCGAAGCATCCGCTGGGCATAGGTATCGTCGTCGGCAAGGGCGAGCTCGGGGAAGCCCCCGATCGTCAGATATCGGTTGAAATGCCGCTGCAGCGGCGAAAAGCGATTCATCAGGTCGGCGAGTTCGCCTTTTCCCATCGCGGACAACCCGGTGATCCGGATCCCGGCCGGCAGTTCCGGCCGTTCGGAGATGTCCAGCAGCCCGCAATACTCGAAAAACGACATGGTGGGAACCTTCAGGACGTTCCATCGCCCCACCCCGCTGTCCGACGCGCCTTTTTCGAGCACAGGACTCGCGGAGCCCGTGGCGGTCAGCGACACGTCCTGCCGCGTATCATAGATGACCTTGATCCAAAGCTCCCAATCCTTGGTGTGCTGAATCTCGTCAAAGAACAAATACCGCTCCCCGACGACAGGATACAGCGTTTCGTAAACGTCGATCACATCGTCCGCGTTCACCAGCTTGATGATCGGGTTGTCAAAAGAGGCGTAGAGGATGTTCTTCGGGTTGACTCC
>JAITDM010000208.1 GCA_031282535.1 Oscillospiraceae bacterium | reverse complement strand
GTATTGTCGAACGGCGTCGCGTTCCACAGCTGCACACGGACCTTTGACGACGTGACGGCGTCAAAGGTGATCGTCGTCTCCTCATTGCTCGCCGTCGCCTTCGTGAGTTGCTGGTTCGGCGCGTCAACCCATCCGAAACCGTCCCAGTACTGGGCCTTGAGTTTACCCGGCAGTGCATAGTTGGCGTCTGTGGTGAAGAACAGCCTCACCTCGTCAAAGGTCTGCTCGTCGGGCCAGTACGTCTGCACCCAGTCGTAGGCGCGGGATGCGGGCACGTCGTCCAAAACGACAGTCCCGCCGGGCGTCGCGTAGTTATCCCAGTAGTTGTTCAGAGATCCGTTCAACATGTTGTTCGGATAGTTTGTGTTTGACGTAAAGCTGGCCGTCGCCAAGGGATCGTATTTGGGGACATACGTCTGATTGCCCGCGCCAAGGTTGGTATTCAGACCGATGTCCTTGCGTGTCGCGGTATCTACGACGTAGACCTTAATCTGCGGCATCACGCCGAGCGCCCCGTCGTCAAAGGTCCCGCTGATGATCTTTTCCCCCGCGCTGGCGTACATCGACGGATCAACAGTCCATGTGACCTTCTTGATCTGCGTGAGTCCGCTGCTATATGTCACTTGAACATCCTTGGGCAGAACCGCCGGAACGCCCAGTTTCGCTTTGACCGTACGCACCGCGACCGATTGCGCCGTGCCCAACGCCGCTGGTGTTATCGTCGGTGTCCCGCTGCTGGCGGGCAGCTGCACCTCGGTGCTGACCAGGTTGTCGGAGCTGACGGTGAGCGTGACGCTTGAGGCGTCCTTGTCCGGCTGGACGATCACGAGGACCTTGCCGTTGTAGGCCGAGCGCTCGGAGTGGGCGTTTCGCTCCACATGGCCCCACTTGTACAGCTCATTGCTCTCCTGTTTGCCGTTGTCCACGCCCACGATGGCGCCGCCCGTCACGTCGAACTTCACGAGGTTGTTCGCGGAGGGAAGCATGACGCCGTCTTTGTCCACGATGTCACATTCGAAGTAGACCAGGCTGTCGCCGTCCGGCTCAAAATGCGCTTTGTCGGGCGTGACCTTTACCGTATACGCCGCGCCGGCGGTCTTGATCACGTCGGTCGCGACCACCTGATCGGCGTCGTTCTTCGCTTCGACGCGCAGCTCGCCCGGCGCGTAGGGGACCTTCCATGTCAGATGCAGCTTGCCGTAAGATCCGTTCGGGCTGACATAGCCGCCCGGATTCTCCGGATTCGTGTCCGCGCCGCCCTTGTATCCGCTGCCGGCGCCGTCCTTTGTCGGCTCGGTCGTCTCGTAATAGTCCTTGCCGTAGGCCGTCGTCTTTTTGTCGAAGCTGCGAACGCCCAGCGACTCGCCGTTCAGGAACAGCTCCGCTTTCGCGGCGTTCGTGTACACCCACACCTCGACTTCCTCTTCGGGGTACCAGTCGTTCCAGTTCATGGGGACGATGTGCGCCATGGGGTCCGCTGTCCACTGGCTCTTGAACAGATAGTACGAATCCTTGGGGAAGCCGGCCGTGTCCACCGTGCCGAAGGAGGAGACGGCGACCGGATATATGCCAAAGGGCGTCGGTTCGCCCAAGTAATCGAACCCGGACCATATGAACTGCCCCAGGAAGGCCTTGCGGTCGCGGTCCTTCTTGAGCCCGTACTCGTTCGGCATCGTCCAGGACGAGAAGTTGTTGTCATAGGCCGACGTGCCGCGATTGCCCGGCGTCTGGTTCGGGGGCGTGTTCGGCAGGCTCGGCGAGAAGTATACGCCCCGGGCGCCCGTCTGGGACGAAGATTCGGACTCGAAGAAGAACGTGCTCGGGTAAGCCGTGATCAGCGCGCTGACGCTGGCGGCCGTGTTGTAGTTCAGGCCGTACCCGTCCAGAGACTGGTTGACATAGCCCCATGTGCTGGCTGCGGCCGGCGGTGTCCGCTCCTGGTCTCCGCCCATGGCGATGTAGCGCGTCTTGTCCACCGACAGGATGTTGTTGCGCAGCCGGATTGCTTCGGTAAATTCGTTGAATGTGGCGTCGCTAAGATCCGGCTTCGTGTAGTCGTCATAGGGGACGCCCCGCTTGCCCACCACGTTTTGGCCGCCCAGCCAATAGTCGTTCCAGTTGTACCATGTGGGTTTTGTCCCCATGCCGCGCACCTCGTTGCCCACAGACCACATCGTGACCGAGGGCTCGTTGATGTCGCGCAGCGCCATCTCCCGGATCACCCAGTCCGACCACAACAGGGGTTTGCTGTTGTTGTTGCGGCTCACGCCCAGGCCGGGGAACACCGTCTCGTCCGGGACTGCCACGAGGAAGAAGAGCCCGAAGTCGCTGCCCCCTTTCGCGGCGCCCCATCCGTCGTAGGCCTCCTCCATGACCACGATGCCCAACTCCGAGCAGACGTCGATCATCTGCTTCGACGGCGGGTTGTGGGACGTGCGGTACGCGTTGACGCCCATGCTTTTGAGGATGGACATCTCGCGGTAATAGGCGTCGTGGAATGACGCGGCGCCCAGCGCGCCCGAATCGTGGTGCAGGTCCACGCCCTGTATCTTCATGTATTGGCCGTTGAGGAAGAACCCCTGCTGGGGATCTATGGAAAAATACCGGAAGCCGTACTTCGTGGACACGCTGTCGACGGCGCTGAAACTGCCTCCGTTTGGCATAAACAGCACCTCTGTCTCAATCGTATAGCGGTACGGGTTCTCTGTGGACCACAGTTGCACATTTGTTACGGTGACCTGGTTTATCACCGTCGTCGTCGAATTGGGGTTGCAATCCACGTCCGTGCTCTCTACGGGCAGCGCGGCGACGGTGCCGCTTGCGTTCCTCACAGTGGTTCTGAGTTTGATGCGCCCGTTGGTCGCCGCCGAATACACGTTCGCCGACACGTTCAGCACGGCGGAGTTGTTCGCGGCGTATGTGGTCTCCAGCGTCGGTGTCGTATAGACCAGGCCGTTGCGCTGGATCCACGTCTTATTTGTCACGACCAGCTTGACCGGCCGGACGATGCCGCTGCCGGTGTACCAGCGGCCGGAGGGCGACATGTTCTGCACCTTGACGACGACTACGTTCTTGGTGGTGCCGTCGCAGGTGAGATGGCTCGTGATGTCGTAGGCGAAACCGGTGTACCCGCTGGGGTAGGTACCGATCTCATGGCCGTTCACATAGACGACGGAATTCTGGTAGACTCCTTCGAAGTCGATGAAAATCTCGCGTCCGGCAAACGTGGCCGGCAGGGTAAATGTCTTGCGGTACCAGCCCAGGCCGCCCTCGAAGAACGCGTTGGTCCCGCCTCCGGGCGCGTCCGCCAGTTTCTGCAGCTCGACGCTCCAGTCGTGGGGAACGTTCACGGTGCGCCACGCGCTGTCGTCAAAGGCCGGGGCGACGACCTCCGCCGTCGTGACGCCGCCGGCGTCTTCGAGGCCCGCGGCGGCAAACCCGCCTGTTTTCGCTGTGGGCCGGGTCGTGGCCAGGTAGAACTGCCAATCGTCGTTGAAATCGATCTCCTGCCGCAAACCTCCGGCGTCCGTGACCGTCGTCACCGCAAAGCCCTGGACCGCAGGTATGACCGACAGCACCAGCGCCACCAGTAGAAGCATTGCCAACCATCTTTTTAACATTTGCGTCGTCCTCCTTGTTCATTGTAGTGTACATCTGACGCCTACCCGAAAAGTGCAAAAAAGGTATACGTTTTCAAAAGTGCGCCATAGACGTCGATAACTCCATTTTATTTCACATAATCCGCAAAGTCAATGGGCGCGCACAATATTTTTTATACATTTAGACCGCGAAAAATGGAAAAAATTTCCTAAAACGGCAATTTCAAAAACGTATACCTTTTTAAAAACAGCAAAAGGCACCGTTTTTCTACAAAAACGGTGCCTTTTGCTGTGCCTCACGGTGTGGCTGCCGTCAGAGGCGGGAAACAGACTTGCGAAACGAGGCGCGGCGTGGTACACTACAAGAAAGAGGTGGCACGATGGGCGCGAACAAAAGATACCAGGA
>JAITDM010000199.1 GCA_031282535.1 Oscillospiraceae bacterium | reverse complement strand
GCTGGTCTACTGTCTGGCCGGTCTGATCCTCCTGTGCTTCGCGCTGTCCGCCAAGGGGAGCGTGCGGTTTTACCTCCGCACGGTGCTGTTCTTCGCCGCGTCGCTGGCGCTCTATCTGTTGGTGGACGGCAATTCCTCGTTGGGGTGGCTGAAATATCTCAACATCATCCCGTTTCTCCAGGTGGGACCGGTCTACCGGTACTTTTTTCACCTGCGCCTCTTCGCGTGGCCGGTCGGCATGGTTCCGGCGTTCGCGGGCGCGCTGGCGCTGGCCCTGCCGCTGCTGGGCTGGACCGCCCTCCGCCTCTTCCGGGTCCGGGACCCCCTGCCGTCGATGGCCGGCCGGCCCAAAACGCGGACGGCAGCCCGGCGGCGCCTGCACACCCGTCTGTTTCGCCACGAGGCCTACAAACTGCTGCGCGCGCAGAGCGGGCTGCTGGTGGTCCTGCTGTTTCTCGCCGTGCAGGGGTATCTGGCCGTGCAGAGCGTGCCCTATGGGGACGCAAACGAGCGGTATTACCGCAATTATATGGAGGTGCTGGCGGGCCCGCTCTCGGACAGGCAGCGCACGGCCATCGACAGGGAGCAGGCGCGGCTGGACGGCTACGACGCCATGCTCCAGGAGGCCGGGGGCCGGTACGCGGCGCAGCAGATCTCATACGGGGAGTGGTACGCGGTCCAGCGGCTCGTCGAGGAGAACACCCGGGGCCGGCCGGCCTTTGAGCGGGTGCAGGCGCGGCTCGCCTACCTGGAGGCGCTGGCCCGGCGGACCGGGGAGACCCCCTGGTTTGTCTACGAGACGGGGTACGACGCGCTGACCGGGCACGCGTACGAGGCCTACGCCGGCGACATGCGGTGCGCCGCCGTCCTGCTGCTGGGGCTCATCGCGCTGTTTGCGCCGCTGTTTTCCGTGGAGTACGCCACCGGGATGATCCGGCTCATCGCCTGCTATCCGGAGGGGCGGGGCGCCACGGTCCGGGCCAAGCTGCGCCTGGCCGCGCCCCTGTACAGCCTGCTCTTCGCGGCCGCGTACCTGCCGGAGTGGCTCCGTGTGGTCCGGCAGTACGGCCTGCCCTGCCTGAAGGCCGGCATCGCCTCCGTGCCAGGACTGGCAAATTTTCCCTTTTCCGTGGCGCTCTGGCAGTATCTCGCGCTGCTGCTCGCGGTCCGGTATGTGATGTTTTTCTGCGCGCTCTGCGTGCTCTTCCGGCTCTCCGTACTGCTGGGGCACACGATCAAGACGCTGCTGGCGGCCACGGCCCTGTTCGCGGCGCCCGCGCTGCTGCACAGCCTGGGCGTCCGGGCGGTCGATTTTCTCTCGTTCAACGCCTTTTTCTCGGCCAACATATTGCTGAACACCGGCTCGGCCGCCGCGCTGCTGCTCTTCCTCATCCCGCTGCTGTCCGGCGGACTCGCCCTGCGGAGCCTGCGGCGCGCGGCGGGCGGGTAGACGGTTCCCATCCATCAGGATGTGATCGCCCTGTCCCTGACGGCGCCCATAGCCATTGCTTTTCCCATAAAAACATCGTATAATGATCTCAAGAACTGCCCCCGAAGAGGTGACCCTATATGTCCGTGGAACACGCCTTGCTGTCCGTTTTGCTGGAAGAAAAGCGCATGAAGCTGAAAGGCGGCCTGTATCATCAGACGCAGGTCAAGCTCTGCTACAACTCCAACCGCATAGAGGGCAGCCGGCTGTCGGAGGAACAGACCCGGTATATCTTTGAAACCGACACCTTTGACGCGCCCGACGGTGAGGCGACCCCTGTGGACGACATCATCGAAACGGTCAACCATTTCGCCTGCTTTGACGACATGCTGGAGCACGCGGCGGACCCGCTGACGGAGGACATGATCAAGGCGTTTCACCGCATCCTGAAAAGCGGCACCTCAGACGCCCGCAAGGGCTGGTTCCGTGTGGGCGATTACAAAACGCGCCCCAATATGGTGGGCGGCACGCCAACTGCGCCGCCCGGCCAGGTTGCGGCCGAAATGGGGAGGCTGTTGGCGGCGTACCGCGGCAAGGCGGACATCCGCTTGGAAGACATTGTGGATTTTCATGTGCAGTTCGAACGCATCCACCCGTTTCAAGACGGCAACGGACGGGTGGGGCGCATCATTTTGTTCAAAGAGTGCCTCGCAAACGGCGTGATGCCCTTCATCATTGACCACGGGCACAAGCTGTTTTACTACCGGGGCCTCAAAGAATACGATTCCGAAAAGGGGTATCTGACCGACACCTGCCGGTCGGCGCAGGACGCTTACGCGGCCATGGCAAAGTATTTTTTCCCGTCAACGGGCGGGTCTGCGGAAGGGGGGGCATGAGGACTGAGGGATATTGACCTGAACGCCGATTTGCTCCAGACCCTGCGGGGACTTATCGCCAACTGGGAGAACGAAGTCGTCGAGTTCAAGCAGGCGAGCAATGACTGTAAGCAAGACACTATAGGCCAATACTTTTCCGCCATCAGCAATGAGGCAAATCTGAAAGGCTTGCAGTATGGCTGGCTTGTTTTCGGCGTACACAACAAGACCCGCAGGATAGAAGGCAGCGACTACCGCAACACGCAGGGACTGGAGAGTTTGAAACACGAGATTGCCGACAACACCACAGACAGAATCACCTTCATTGACATATTCGAGGTCTATGACGAGGACGACCGCCGTATCGTGATGTTCAAAATCCCCGCCGCCGTCCCGAACGTGCCCACCGCTTGGAAAGGGCATTGGTACGGGCGCGAGGGCGAGTCCCTTGGCGCGTTGTCGCCGGAGGAACTTGGGCGCTTGCGCGGGCAAGCCCGCCGCGACTGGTCAAAGCAGTTGATAGACGGCTC
>JAITDM010000164.1 GCA_031282535.1 Oscillospiraceae bacterium | reverse complement strand
GGCGGGCATTGTTGTTTTCAACACGCCGGGCGCCAACGCGAACGGCGTCAAGGAGCTGGCGCTCTGCGCGCTCTTTCTCTCCGCCCGCGACATCGCCGGCGGCATCGCCTGGGCGGCCGGGCTGAAGGGGGAGGGCGACGCTGTCCCCGCGCTCATCGAGAAGGGCAAGTCCGCCTTCGCCGGCCCCGAACTCATGGGCAAGACGCTGGGCGTCGTCGGCCTCGGCGCGATCGGCGTGATGGTGGCCAACGCCGCCCGGACTCTGGGCATGGAGGTGCTGGGGTTTGACCCCTATCTCTCGGTCGATTCGGCCTGGGGTCTCTCCCGGGGCGTACAGCGCGCGCACGGGCTGAAGCAGATCTACGCCGAGAGCGACTACATCTCGCTGCACGTGCCGCTGGGTCCGGAGACCCGCGGGATGATCAACGCCGAGGTGTTGGCCCTCTGCAAACCCGGCCTGCGCGTCATCAACCTGGCGCGCGGGGATCTCGTGCGGACCGACGACCTGCTCGCGGCGCTCTCCGACGGCCGCGTGGCCCGGTATGTCACGGACTTCCCCACCGCCGCGATGCTCGGGCACGAGAAGATCGTCGCCATCCCGCATCTCGGCGCCTCCACGCCGGAGAGTGAGGACAACTGCGCCGTCATGGCCGCGAAGGAGCTCTCCGACTTCCTCCTGCTGGGACACATTCGAAATTCCGTGAACTACCCGAACATCTCGCTGGAGGCGGGCACGGGCTGCGCGCGGCTGTGCGTGGCGCACCGGAACATCCCGATGATGGTGGGCGCGCTGTCGTCCACACTGGCCGAGGCGGGGATCAACATCGAGAACATGGTGAACCGTTCGCACAAGGACTATGCCTACACCCTGCTCGACGTGAACACCATGCCGGGCGACGACCTCCTGCGCTCGCTCTCCGCGGTGAACGGCATTCTCCGCATCCGTCTCATCGCCCACAGCTGACGCGGGGACAATCTGGTTAAAAAACGTACAGGGAGGCGCAGACATCTGCGCCTCCCTGTTTTCCATCCTTGCAACACAAGATTTGAAACGAATCTTCGTAGGGGCGGATGGCAATCCGCCCTTTTGGGGTGGACGCGGGGCGATTGCCATCGCCCCCTACGATTTGTACGATCATGTTTGTGCCTTCACACGTCTTTCACAGCGGCCCAAAGCGTTTTTATAAACGTCTTCAATTTGTCCCACAAGATCCTGTCACAATCGCGGTCAAACGTGGTGAAGTCTGGGCTGGCAAACCCGGATTGCAATGCGTCGTTCCTCGCCCGTCGATGGTACGCAAGGGCCTGATTCCAAGCCCTGCGGTTGCCCTCAAGCATATCGTTGTTCATCGTCGTACACCTCGCACACGCAAAAGCATCCATGAGATTATCCTTTGTAAATGCCTTTTTAGACAAAAGTTATATCGGTTGGCCGACTCAATGTCAAGACAATCTTTTTCTTTTCAAAAACACTAAAAAGCGCCGCTTTCCTCTGTGAAAGCGGCGCTTTTGTGCTTTATAGCATCCTTCTCCGCACGAGACCGCCATCGAGCGGCCGCGGGCGGCGGCGGGGCGGACGGGTTGCGCCCCGCCGTTTTCCAGTTTTGTAAAAAACTTCCGTCTCCCGCAAAAACAACGCTCATCGACAAACGGAAGTCTTTCGATAAGTATAGTGGACCGCCCGGCTAGATCTCCCGGGCGACGCGTTCGAAGTCCCGCTCGTGACGCCTCACCACCTGCGCGATGTAAGGATCGAAATGCGCCCCGGCGTCTTTGTAGATGATGTCGAAGGCCATCCGCGTCGGGAAAGGCTTCTTGTAGGGCCGCTGGGACGTGAGCGCGTCGAAGACGTCCGCCACGGCGGCGATGCGGGCGCTGAGAGGGATGTCCGCGCCGGAGAGCCCGCGGGGATAGCCCGAGCCATCCCACTTCTCGTGGTGCGCAAACGCAATGTCCCGCGCCGTGAGCAGCAACAGGTCGTCGCTCATCTCCTCCACAGCCTCGTGCAGCATCTCCTCGCCGTAGACCGGGTGCCTCTTGATGATCTCAAACTCCTCCGGCGTCAGCCGGCCCGGCTTCAGCAGCACGCTGTCCGGCATCGCGATCTTCCCGATGTCGTGCAGCTTGACGGCCTCGACAATCGCATAGCCCTCGTCCACCGTGAGCTCATACCCCGCCGTCGGGCGAAGCATCAGGTCCGCCACGATGATCCGGACATACTCCGTCGTGCGGTTGACGTGCGTCCCCGTCTCCGGATCGCGCAGGTCGCTCGCACGCGCCAGCAGATTCATCGTGGTCCGCTCGCGCAGCTCCAGTTGACGGTTGATCTGCCTGAGCTGACGCATCTTTTCGTCCACCAGCGACTCAAGATGCCGGCGGTGCTTTTGCAGCTCGAGCTGGAGACGTACACGGGTGAGCAGCGCCTTGGGCCGGATGGGCTTGAGCAGATAGTCCGACGCCCCCATCTCCAAGGCCTCCGCCTCGCCGTCCCCGTCCGTCGAGCCCGTGAGAAAGATGACGGGGATCTCCCTCAGCACCGGGTCGGCCTGCAGCAAGAGCAGCAGTTCGTGCCCCGTCATCCCTGGCATGAAGTAATCCAATACAATCAGATCGGCCGGGTTGCTGCGCAAGTATTTCAGCGCGCTCGCCCCGGAGGGGAACGGACGCACGCTGTACTCCGACTGCAGGACGGACAGAATCGAATGCAAGATGATCGGGTCGTCATCCACCGCCACGACAACCGCTCTGCCCCAGGACTCTTCCATGCTCACAGTCCGCCCCTCTCCAGGCTTGTCACGGCACAGGGCCGTAGCCTCCAATTTTATCCAAAAAATTCCTCTTTCTAGTTTTCTTTCTCGCCTGTTTCTACACGCATTGATATTTTTCAGGCAATCAAGAGGAACTTTTTTTCCATCATTTACTCCTGTTCCGTTGTAACCATAGCTTGATTGTAAACGATTTCCCACCAAAAGTCAATGGGCCTGATGTCGCTTTCCCGCGCTCCCCGGCCGCGTATTTTGTCTTCTTGCGATCTCAAGATACGCGATGTACAATGAAATGGGTCAAATACGCGCGAACAACGCGCGAGTATGAGAGGTGAGCACATGATCAAATTATTTACGGCTTTCACAGAGGAGATCGACGATGCGGCCACCGCGACCGAGGAAATTTTGTCGCAGCTCCCACCCGAGGACACCCTCCCGCGCCACCGCGTGGGGATCGTACACTGCCACCCCGACTTTTTGAAGCTGGGCGTTGTGAAGGCGCTGCGCGAACATCTTTCCTTCGACCTGGTGGGCTGTACGTCGATCAGCATGGCGGTGCCGGGCGTCATGGGTCCGCTCGTCCTGACCCTGACCGTGCTGGCCAGCGACGAGGTATCCTTCCTGTGCGGGGTCACCACGCCGGTCGGGGACACGCTGGAGGACGAGGTGGAGGTCCTCTACAAACGCCTGCTGGCGGGGCAAAGCGAAACACCCGCCCTGCTGATCACCTTTGTCCCCTTTATCGCCTCCATCAGCGGCGACGAATTCCTCAAACAGCTGGACGCCGCGTCGGGCAACCGGCCCGTCTTCGGCGCCGTCTCCATCTCCAACGACATCGGCAACCACGAGGTGTACACCCTGCTGAATGAAGAACACTGGAAAAACGCGCTGGCCCTGGTGGCCGTGATGGGCCCGGCGGAGCCGATCTTTCTCAGCATCGCCACGCTGGAGAAACACAACATCACGATGGAGGAGCACATCCTGCGGCAGAAGGCCGTCATCACATCCGCGGACCACAACATCATGCAGACCGTAAACAACATGCCCGCAGTCCGCTATCTCGAATCGATCGGGCTCGCGGAAAACGGCGCCGTGTCGAGCTTTGAGACCATCTCGCTCGTGATGGAGACCCGGGACGGCATCCAGCTGATCCGCGCCGGCGTCGCCGCGACGCCCGAGGGCTATGTGGCGTGCGGCGGCGGCGTCCCGGTCAACGCCACGCTGGGCGTCGCCAACGTGGGCCCGGACGAGGTCGTGAGCACGGTGCGGTCCATCCTGAACGACGCGCTGGCGCAGGCCCGGGGCCGGGGGATGCTGATCTACTCCTGCGCGGCGCGCTACTGGTCCCTCGGCGTCAACAACATGGTGGAACACGAGTGCGTGACGGAGCTCCTCTCGGGGGTCTGCCCCTATCACTTCATCTACTCCGGCGGGGAGATCGTGCCGGCGACGCTGCCGGACGGCCGGAAGATCAACAACTTGCAAAACATCTCCGTGGCCATCTGTATTTTATAATGGGCGCCGCCGCGGCCTCCGTGCTCGACGCTGCCGGAGGCAGCGCCGAGGCGCGGCCCCCAACTGTGACGAGGTACTGGTATGAACAGTGACAACGACGAAGCGGCGCGCCTGCGCATCGACGGCATCGACGTGGCGGGCGGGCTGAACCGCTTTGGCGGCCGCCTGGACACGTATCTGCAGGTCCTGCGCTCCTTCCTTGAACACGTACCGCACGCTCTCTCCGACCTCCGCCAAGCCGAACCGACCCTCCGGAGTTACACCGTGCTGGTGCACGGCATCAAAGGAAGCTGCTACGGCATCGGGGCCGACTCGCTGGGCAAGAAGGCGGAGGCGCTGGAGATCGCCTCCAAGGCGGGCGACCGCGCCGGCGTCGCGGCCGTCCACGACATCTTCCTCGCCGAGGCGGAGGATCTGCTCGCGCGGCTGTCCGCCTGCCTGGCGGAGGTGGAGGGCGCCAAGCCCGACGCACCGCCGAAGACGCTGCAGCCCGCGCCGGACGGCCGCACGCTCCTGGCGCTTCTTGAGGCCGCCTCGCAGTATGACATCACCGCGATGGGCCAAGCCATGACGGCGCTGACGGCCTTCGACTATCAGGCGCACGGGGATTTTGTCCAGCAGCTCGGCGCACTGGTGGCCGACTTCAGTTACGACCAGGTACAGACGGAATTGGAGGCTTTTCTGGAGGTGCATCCGTCGCTCTGAAACGCCGGCGCCGCCGGCCGATGGATCCTTTGGGCGACGAGAGGCGCCCGGTCAGTCCTCCGTGGTGATCCCGAGCCCCGCCCCGGCGTGTTTGCGGGCTTCCAACAGCGCCAGGCGGACAGGCCGGCCGATCAGGTGCAGCCGTTTGGGCTCCAGACGCGCCGCGCGCGCCGCCGTCATCCAGTCGGTCAGCCGGTCGGCCGGGCAGCACAGGGCCAGACGGCCCCCGTTTTGCAACACCCACGAGGCCGCGGCGCACACCCTTGCGGGTACGCCGGCGTCCGCCGCGCGGGCCGCCGTGTGCGCCCGCGCGGGCCGGCCGCGCCCCCGGACATGATAGGGCGGATTGCAGACGACCAGCGTGTGCCCGCCCGCGGGCAGCAGACGCCGGATCTCCGCCCAGTCGCCCTCATGGATGCGGACGCGGTCTGTGAGCGCCGAGCGCAGGACCCCGGCGCGCGCCCAAGCGCAGGCCTCCGGGTCGATCTCCACCCCGTCCACCGTGAGGCGCGGCTGCCGCGCCAGCAACAGCAGCGCGAGCGCGCCCGTGCCGCAGCCGAGGTCGCAGACGCGTTCGTCCGCCCGCGGCGCGGCCCAGCCGGCCAGGCGCACGCTGTCTGTCCCGAGGGGGAACTGCGCCGGCGGCCGGTACAGGGTAAACGGGCCGATCCTCTCCGTCTGGGTACAAAAAACAGGGGCGGACACAGCCGCCCCTTTCGTGTTTTCCATGGGTTACTTCACTTTCGGCGCGCCCACCGGGCACACCTCGGCACAGGCGCCGCACTCCACGCAGGCTTCCTCGTCGATGACATACTTGCTGTCGCCCGCCGAGATGCAGTTTACGATGCACTCCGACTCGCAGGCGCCGCAGCTGATGCACTCCTCGTCGATATGATACGCCACAAAATTCCTCCGTCCTGTCGTAAAATCGTTGCCCGGGACGCCGGCGCCGGCCTGATCTGAACGCTTTGCAAAAATCTCGCGCCGCCGCCCCTCGAAGGCTGTCTCCATTGTACTGAATCCGAGTGGAAAAATCAAGGCCCGCCCCCAAAAAAACCTGTGTTTTTTGGGGGCGGGCCCTGTCATCGCGCGTCAGCGCTCTTCCAGCGGCACATAGGACTTGCGGGAGACCACCGACCGATAGGCCGGGCGGATGATGCGGCCGCCGCTCACGAGCTCCTCGATGCGGTGCGAGCACCAGCCCACGGTGCGGGCGATGGCAAAGATCGGCGTATACAGCGCCTCGGGGATGTCGAGCATCTGGTACACGAGGCCGGAGTACATGTCCACGTTGGCCGAGATGACCTTGGTGTCCCCCTTCACCTCCGCGAAGACGCGCGGGGTGATCCGCTCCACGGCCTCCATGAGCAAAAATTCCTCCAGCATGCCGCTCTTCGCCGCCAGTTTCTTGGCAAAGCGTTTCAAGATGACGGCCCGCGGGTCCGAGAGCGTGTACACGGCGTGGCCCATGCCGTAGATGAGGCCGCTGCCGTCGCCCGCCTCCCGGCGGATCAGGCGGGCCAGGAAGGCGGCGATCTCGTCGTCGTCCTTCCAGTCCTTCACCCCGGCGCGGATGTGGGAGAACATCTCCATGACCTTGGCGTTGGCGCCGCCGTGCCGGTGGCCCTTCAGGCTGCCCACGGCCGCCGAGAGCGCCGCGTAGGTGTCCGTACCCGAGGATGTCAGCACGCGGCAGGCAAAGGCCGAGTTGTTGCCGCCGCCGTGCTCGGCATGAAGCACCATGCAGATGTCGAGCAGACTCGCCTCCTCGGGCGAGAACTGCCCGTCCGGGCGCACGCCGTGCAGAAAATTCTCCGCGATGGAGAGCCCCTTCTTCGGGTGGTGGACCACCAGGCTCTCGTGGTCGTAGTAGTGGCGCTTGACCGAGTAGGCGTGGGCCACGAGCAACGGCACGCGGGCGATGAGTTCGAGGCTCTGCCGCATCACGTTGGGCAGTTCGCGGTTCTCCGGCTCCATGTCGTAGGAGTAGAGCGCCAAAATGGCGCGCGCCAGCTTGTTCATCACGTCGGGGCTGGGCGCCTTGAAGATCATATCCTCCATGAAGTGGTCCGGGAGCGTGCGCGCCTCCTCCAGCAGGGCCGCAAACGCCCCGAGCTGCGCGCGGGTGGGCAGGTAGCCGAAGAGCAGCAGGTAACAGGTCTCCTCAAAGCCCAGGCGGTCCTCGCTGCTGAAGCCTTCGACAAGGTCGACGATGTCGATCCCCCGGTAGTAGAGCCTGCCGTCGGCCGGCTCCCGCTCCCCGTCCTGCATGATGTAGCCTTGCACGCTGCCGATCTTCGTGATGCCGGCCAGCACGCCGGTGCCGTCCGCGTTGCGCAGGCCGCGTTTCACATGTTGGTTTTCATAGTGCCCGGGGTCGATCCGGTTATACCGCGTGTAGGAATCGCATACACTCATGATAAACGTGCGCATCTCTTGACTCAAAAAATCCAATGCGGGTCCCCCCCTCTCTCTGTCTTCCCGATTGACTGTCCGGCCGGTGATGCGACCGCGCCGGCGCCGCGCCCCAGCGCCCTCTGAAATTGAAGGAAGGCAAATTGTATATTTCACATATCTGCTTCTGTCCGGCTCCGTGCGGGCGCCCCGCGCGGCTCTGTACCCGGCGCGGCGCCGTTGTTTCTCTCTGGTATTGCTTCTAGTATATCGCAAGGCAAATCTGCTGTCAACCTCCAAAATGAAAGGACAACCCATAAAACTTGCAAAAAGGCGTGTGACTATGAGACGTTTTTTCGCGCTGACCACGGCGCTGACATTGGCGCTGTTCCTGCTGCCGCTTCTCGCGGCCGGCCGGGGGGCGCCGGCGGAGACCGGGACCCTCCAGGTGCCCGACCCGCGCCCGACCGGGGCGGACGCGTACGCGGACCCGGCCGGGCCCCCTCTTCCCTCCGGCGTTTCGGCGCCCGCCGACGGCCCGGACGGCGGGGATGACCGGGCGGCGGCGCCCGCCCCGCTGTCCGCCGACCCGGCGGCGCCCGGCGGCGACGAAACGTACATGATCCGCGTCCTGGTGGGGGACGCGGTGCAGGAGATGAGCCTGGCGGCGTATCTGTTCGGCGTTTTGGCGGCCGAGATGCCGGCCGACTTCCCCGGGGAGGCTTTGCGCGCGCAGGCCGTGGCGGCCCGGACAAACGCGGTGGCGAAACAGCGCGCGGCGCGCGGCGCGCAGGGCGCGCCCGCGGCGCACAAGGGGGCCGACATCTGCGACAACTTCGCGCACTGTCAGGCCTATCTCCCCCGGGCGGAGGCGCTGGCCCGCTGGGGCGACGGCGCGGCGCGCGCCGCCGACGCCGTGACAAACGCGATCCTCGACACAGACGCCCAGATTCTCGTCTACGACGCGCAGCCCATCCAGGCGGTGTTTCACGCGATCTCCGGCGGCCGCACGGAGCGCGCCGCCGA
>JAITDM010000130.1 GCA_031282535.1 Oscillospiraceae bacterium | reverse complement strand
GGGCCCAGCGCACCAACAAGAGGGCCGCCTCCCATCCGCGGGAGGCGGCCCTCTTGTTTGTGTTTGGAACCGGTCAGGCGGCGGGCTGTGCCGTTTCGCTGGCGACGGCCGCCTTGGGGGTCCAGATTTCGCTGCCGTCCGGTCGGACGGCGACGTCGTAGCGGTCGTGGTCCGTCGTGGCTTCTATGATGTCCGCGTAAGCCCAGTGGGTTCCCGACAGGTCGGCGAATCTCGCCGTGTCGCCCGGGATGTCCTCCGTGCGGAGGATGCGCCCCAGCATGCGGTTGATCACCACCATGACCTGGGCTCTGGTCGTCTGCGCGTCTGGCCTGAAGGTGCCGTCCGGGAAGCCTTGGATCCAGCCGTTCGCCACCGCGCTGTTGATGTAGCCGGCCGCCCAGTGCGTGGGCGAGAGGTCGCCGAATGTCTCCGTGGTCGTGCCGTCCATCTCGCTGAAGCGGATCGCGATGGCGGTGAATTCCGCCCTGCTGACCGTCCGGTCGGGCCGGAAGGTGCCGTCCGGGTACCCCAGCAGGATGCCGATGCTCTCCAGATAGGCCACCGCCTGCGCGTACCACGCGCCGTCCGGGATGTCTGAGAAACGCGCGGTGCGCGGGATCGTCTTTTCGTCATCCGCCATCAGCCTGAAGAAGATCATGGCCACTTCGGCGCGGGTGATGTTTCTGTCTGGACGCACCGTCCCGTCGGTGTATCCGAAGATGTATGGGATGTGCGCGTCCTCGAAGACCGCCAGCGGCATCTCCTTGTCGCCGACCCCGATTGCGCCGTCGCTGCCGTCGCCGTCAGAATAACCGCTGTTCGGGATGACGGTCCACTTCGCGTAGATGATTTTGTCGCCTATCGTTGTGATCTGCCATGAATTACTATCTTTTTCCAGTTGCGTGCTGAGGCCGGCATCCTGATACCAACCGGCGAAGTCGTATCCGTTGCGATAGGCGGTCGGGATGCTGACGGGCAGGTCGTCGATGGTGAATGTCGCCGGGTGTGACGGTGTGACGGTCCCGCCGTTCATGCTTTTCGCGTCATAGGTGATCGTATAGTGGTCGGGTTCATCCGGGTTGTTGGGGTTGCCGCCCCATCTGGCCCACAGGTCCAGGTCGCCCGTCGTGTTTTCCGGGATCGCCGTGATGCGCGTCGTGTATGTGCCGTCCGTGTACCAGGCGTTGAACGTATAGCCCGCACGGCCTGTCAGCCCTTGCAGTGTCAGCCCGTTGGGCCGCGTGTCCAGAATCGTGTACGTCGCCGGGTTCACGTTTGTCGCGCCGTTCACGTTGTGGTAGGTGATCGTGTAGACGTCCGGGGCGTCCTCATAACCGCCCCAGGCGGCCCAGAGGTCGTAGTTCTTGTAGTCCGTGATGGTCTCCACCTTGGTGCCGGGCCGATAGTCCGCCGTCGTGTACCAGCCGGTGAAGGTGTAGCCCGCACGCCCGGCCGGATCGCTCAGCGCCACCGGCGCCGCCGTGTAGGATGCCGGATTCGTGTGCGCCGCACCCCGGAGGTTGTGGTAGGTGATGTAGAAGGTGCTCGGATCGGCCTCCCATGCCGGATACAAGGTGACGTTCGCCGTGATGTTGAAGATGCTGCCCGCGCTGTACTCCGCCGCGCCCGGTACCGGCGGCTGCGCGGTCGTCCAACCGAGGAACGCGTATGGCTCCTTCGCCAGAGGATCGGTCGCATTGTTCCCGCGCACCGTCACCGGCACATGCTTTAAATATGTCTCTGTCGCCGGTGCGGCCACGCTGCCGGAGACGGCGTCGCCCTTCGCATAGGTCAGCGTCACTTCGATTGGGGTGTTGCCGCCGCCGCTTTCGTCGCCCCGCCAGATTGCGTACACCGTCGTGTTTTCCGTGATCTGCGTGATCTTCTCCACCGCGGGACCCGTCGGGTGCAGCGCCCAGCCGACAAAGTCGTACCCCGCCATGCGCAGCTCGCCCACGTTCTCAGGCAGATTCACGTCGGAATTCTTCAGGAACTTCGTGTATACATCGCCCGTCGGCACCGTGCCGCTCACGCGGTAGCTGCCGCCCGGCATGTTCTCATCGTAGCGGATCGTCTGGTAGAGCAGATCGCCTGCCGACCACGCCGGGTACAGCTCGTAGTTCTCCGAGATGTCCGTGATCCGGCCGTTCTCCGTGTACTCCACCGTGATGCCACCCTGCGCCGCCGTCCAGCCCGCAAAGTTGCGGCCGAGCTTGTACAGCCCGCCTTCGGCCAGGTTCCCCTTGATCGTCACCGTCTCATGCTTCCGGTATGTGAATACCCCGGGCGCACTCCCGCCGTCCGCGTTACCACGCTGGTAATCCACCGTGTAGGTGATCGGCTTGTCAGGCTTGGTCGGGTCGCCGGGATCACTCGGGTCACCGGGATCACTCGGGTCGCCGGGATCACTCGGGTCACCGGGATCACTCGGATCGCCGGGATCACTCGGGTCGCCGGGGCCGCCCGGCAAAATCGGAATCCCGTTCCAGATCGCGTACACCGTCACGTCCGACGCGATGTGCTCAATTTGCGTGATCTTCTGTGTCGTCGGGTTGGCGCCTTCCCTCAGCGTCCATCCGCCAAAGTCGTATCCGGGTACCACCATCCCGTTGCCGCCCGCCAGCTGTACCGTCGTGTACCGGTCGTGCATCGTCGTCCCGGGCGCCGTTCCCTGCAGAGCCGCCCCCACGGGCACGTTCGCCGCATATGTCACCGAGTGCCGCAGCCCGCCGGTCGGGCTGAACACCGCGTACAGCTCCACGTTCCCTTGGATCTCGCGCAATGTCCCCTTGTCGGGATCCCCAGGCACGTACTCCGGTACCACCGTACCGGGTGTGCTCGACCACCCCAGGAACTCGCGCCCGGCCACCCAGAGGCCGCCCTCCGCCGGCGACGGATTCCCCAGAATCGTCACGTCTTCGTTCAGTCTGTAGTCCCTGTCGTCCGCCGGCACATCGCCGTTGCCCTCCGGCGCCATCCCGCGGTTGTATGTCACACGGTATACGCCGCTCTCCGCCGTCCACAGCGCGCGCAGCTCTGTGTTTTCCACAATTTGGAAGTTCTCCGTCGCCGCACCTATGTTTGGCAGCGCCCATCCGGCAAACCGGTACCCGATCATCACCAGGTGCCCGCTGTTCCCCGGCAGCTGTACCGTTTCGTTCTTCGCGTGGCTTGTCGGCCCCGGTACCGTCCCGCTCTTGTACGCCCCGGGCGCCGGGTCGTTCCGGTTGTAGCTCGCCGTCACCGCGCCGGCCGCCGTCCAGACCGCGTACACCGTCACGTCCCCCGTGATCTTCCCGATCTCGGTCACGGGCGTCCCGTCTTGATCCGCCCAGCCGCCAAAGTCGTACCCCGTGATCACCAGGTGCCCGCTGTTTTCGCCGAGCTGCACCGTGCCCCATCTCGGCACGCTCACCTGGGCCGGCACCGTGCCCGACACAACCCTCGACCCCGCCGGCACATGCGCGTCGTATGTCACTGTGTGCCGCTGCTCGCCTGTCGTCCACCTCGGCGACAGCGTCAGGTCCGCCTCTATGTTGCTTACAACCTGCTTCTCCGCGTACTGCACCGCGCCCGCGGCCCATCCCGCAAAGTTCACGCCGAGCTTGTACAGCCCGCCCGTGTTCTCCAGAATCGTCACGCTCGCATGCCTCAGGTACGGAGAACTTGTGTCCACAGGCGCATGCCCGCCCGTCGCGTCCCCGGCGCCGTATGTCACACTGTATCGGATCGGCCTGTCGGGATTGTCCGGGTCGCCCGGGTCGCTCGGCCCGTTCGGCCCCACCGCCGGCGCGCCGTTCCAGATCGCGTATACGTCCACGTTCGATTCCAGAGGTCCTGCCTCCGTGATCGCCTGTGTCGTCGGGTTGGACCCTTCTCTCAGCGTCCATCCGCCAAAGTCGTACCCCAGTACCACCAGATTCGTCGCCGGCGCCGCCAGCTTCACCACCATGTGGCTCAGATGCTCACTCGCCGCCGGTACATCGCCGCTCTGATGCGTCGCACCGTTCGGCAGATTCAGATGATATGTGATCGTGTATTTTACCGTGTCCTCGCTGAACACCGCGTACAGGTCCACATTCCCCGTGATGTCCTCTATGATATCCCCCGCTTCATAGTCCAGCGTGGACGCATTCGCGCGCGTGGACCATCCTCTGAAGTCTTTGCCCAGCACCACCAGCGGCGGATCTCCTATGTTCCCCAGTACCCTCGCGTCCGCGTGCTTCTTATAGGTGTCGCCATCCTCCGGCACATGGCCGCTCGCCGCCTGCCCCGCGTGGTAGGTCACGCTGTACCCGCCGCCCGGATTCGGATTCGGATCCGCCGTCCACACCGCGTACACCGTCGTGTCCCCGGCGACCTTCACAGCCGCCGCGCCCGACGCCGCGCTCGCATTCGTGTGCCAACCCGCGAAGTCGTACCCCAGCATCACCAGCGGCCCCGACTCCGGCGTGAGCCCCGCGCCTATGTTCCCCGGCAGCTGTACCGTCTCGTGCTTCAGGTGCTCCGTCGCCCGCGGCGCCGAACCCCGCTTGTACGCGCCCGCCGCCGGCTCGTTTTGCTCGTAGCGCAGCGTCGCCTTGATCGGGCCTCCTGTGACCGGGTCGCCCGCCCACACCGCGTATACTTTCGCATCCGCCGTGATCCGCGAAATCTCCGTGATCACATCGTCCTTGCCCGCCGTCGCGCTCTCCGCCCAGCCGACAAAGTCGTACCCAGCCACTTCCAGATTGTTCGGGTTCCCCGCCAGCTGCGCATTCGAATGCTTCAGGAACTTCGTGTCCGCCTCGCTCGTCGGCACAGCGCCGCCCAGCCAGTATCCGCCGCCCGGGATGTTCGCATCATACGTCACCGTCTGGTAACGCAGTGCCCCGCCGGACCACGCCGGGTACAGCTCATAGCTCTCCGCTATGCCGCCGATCTTGTTCCCTACCACATACTCAATTGTGCCGCCAATCGTCTTTGTCCAGCCCGCAAAGTCCCGTCCTATCTTGTACAGGTCGCCCTTGTTCGCCTCAATCGTCACATCCGCGTGCTTCCGATAGCTGAACGCCCCGGGCGCGCTCCCGCCGTCCGCGTCGCCTTTGCTGTACGTCACCGTGTATGTGATCGGCAGATCCGGTCTCGTCGGATCCCCCGGGTCGCTCGGCCCGTTTGGCCCCGTTTCCGGGACGCCTTTCCACCGCGCGTACACTTCCACATTCGTCCGGATGTCGTCGATCTTCGTCACCGCCGCCGT